>CAILAF010000185.1 GCA_903832075.1 uncultured Chitinophagaceae bacterium | reverse complement strand
TTCATTTTAGTTATTTGTTTTGCTCTTTCATGCAAAGAAAAAACATCACCAACTTCTGTTTCAGTTGCTGATTATTTTAATTATAGCGATTCGCTTGAATCAGCAGGTGTAAAAATGATTCCTATTAAAACACCGGTAGGTGATTTTAAAGTATGGACAAAACGTTTTGGTAATAATCCCAAAATAAAAATATTGTTATTGCATGGCGGTCCTGCCATGACACATGAGTATATGGAATGTTTTGAAACTTTTTTTCAACGACAAGGTTTTGAGTTTTATGAGTATGACCAGTTAGGCTCTTACTACAGCGACCAACCTAAAGACAGTAGTCTTTGGACAACCGAACGTTTTGTAGAAGAAGTAGAGCAGGTTCGCCAGTCAATTGGTGCAGACAGTACAAATTTTTATGTGCTTGGAAATTCATGGGGTGGTATTCTGGCTATGGAGTATGCCTTGAAATATCAAAAGCATGTAAAGGGTTTATTGGTAGCCAATATGGTAGCCAGTGCACCTGAGTATGGAAAGTATGCCGATGAAGTACTTGCTAAACAAATGAAGCCCGAAGTGCTTGCAGAAATTAAAGCCATTGAAGCAAAAAAAGATTTTGATAATCCACGTTATATGGAATTACTGATTCCTAATTTTTATCACGAACATTTATGCCGTTTAAAAGATTGGCCTGATGGATTTAACAGAGCAATGAAACATGTAAACAGTGAAATTTATACAATGATGCAGGGACCAAGTGAATTTGGTATTAGTGGACGTTTGGCAAAATGGGATATTAAAAACCGTTTGAAAGAAATAACAGTGCCTACATTAATGGTAGGTGCCAAACATGATACCATGGATCCGAATGCAATGGAAGAACAAAGCAAGTTAGTAAAGAATGGCCATTATCTTTTTTGCCCTAATGGAAGTCATTTATCAATGTGGGACGACCAACAAGTTTTTATGAATGGTGTAATTAAATTCATTAAAGATGTTGATGCCGGAAGTTTATAACAATAATTACTCCGCTTTTTTATTTTACATTTAATCATGCATATAGAAGAACTGAGAGAATATTGTTTATCTAAAAAAGATACCGAAGAAACTTTACCATTTGGTCCGGATACATTAGTGTTTAAAGTAAACGGAAAAGTTTTTTTATTGGCAGCATTAGATGTTCGTCCCTTGCAGTTTAATGTGAAGTGCGATCCAGATAAAGCAATAGAATTAAGAGAAGCATATCAACAATCTGTTTTACCCGGTTATCACATGAATAAAAAACATTGGAATACTATTATTGTTGATGGAATACTTTCTAATAAACAATTAAAAGAAATGATTAATCATTCTTACGAATTGGTGAATGGTAAAAAGAAAAAGGGTTAAACATTTCGTTCACAAAAATGAATTTATTTTACTTACTTTTTTCCTTGATGAAAAAAAGTAACAAAAAAAATCAAGGCTGCAGAAAAATAGCTAAAAATTGATTGCATTCGCTAAAATGAAAAAAGTCTAAAGCCAATCATTTTCAAGATAAAATAACGAAGCTGCGTGAAATACTTTTGAATTAAGCCAAACATTTTTCATTTTTTAACGCTATTACATCAATTTTCTTAACGCCGTTTTTCTGAGGCCGTTAAAGCACTATAAACGTTTCGAATATTTGTTAAACATCATTCGCAAGTTTTACCAGTTCTTGCATAAGCCGCCTCTTTTTATCTGGTTCCAACGAAGTTGGAATTGAAAAAAATGCACAGCATATTTTTTTCAAAAGATAAAAAGCAGTGGCGTTGCAAGAACGAAGCCCGCCGGCTATGAGGCAAAATATTTGTTTTATTAAGATGATGAAGTTTTGCGAATCTTCTAACTAATATTTTTTATCCCTGTTTTTTAAAATACTTACACGCTTCTTTAATTCCGCAAGTTTCGCATTTAGGATTTCGTGCAACACAAACATAACGTCCGTGCAATATTAACCAGTGATGTGCTTTGTGAATTAGTGCTGATGGAATATTTTTTATCAATTGTTTTTCTGCAGCCAATGGTGTTGTTGCATTGGTAGTTAAACCAATTCTTGCACTTACACGAAACACATGCGTATCAACCGCCATATTCGGTTGTTTGTCAATTACACTGGTAATTACGTTCGCTGTTTTTCTTCCAACACCGGGTAATTGAATTAATTCATCAACAGTCATCGGTACTTCACCATTAAATTTATCCAACAACATATTTGCCATGCCAATTAAATGTTTGGTTTTGTTATTGGGATAAGAAATACTTTTTATTAAAGGAAATAATTCATCGAAAGTTGCAGCAGCTAATTTCTTTGGTGTCGGATATTTTTTAAAAACAGCAGGTGTAGTTAAATTAACTCTTACATCTGTACATTGTGCCGAAAGAATAACCGATACCAATAATTGAAAAGGATTATCATAAATTAATTCTGTTTCAGCATTGGGTGCATGTTGCTGAAAATAATTAATGATGAATTGGTAACGTTCGCTCTTATTCAAATCAAAAGAGAATTAAAGATGCTTATAAAAATAATTATTTTTTCTTTCCGGCATCTTTTGCGTACTTCAAAATAGCATCAATTGTTTTTTGATTGGGTGAATGATCAATGTTTTTCAATTCATCCAATTGTTTCTTGGTGCGTTGTAACAATTTTATTTCTTTCAGAAGATCCATATCGTCCTTCATAGCTTTATCAATAGCAAGTTTTAAAATAGGTGATGCATCGCCATACAGGTATAGCATCAGTTGTTCCTGCGTAAATTTGTGCATATATTGATTGAAAATGCAATAGTAAATATACTGCTTTCGAAGGGTAAAATTGTGGGCTCTTATTTAAACGAGTTCTTATAAAAAATATTGTAGAAACTTATTTTTTTGATATTTCTTTTGACTGTTCTATGATATAAATATCTTCTCCATCACGTTTCATGATATAATGTTCTCGTGCAAATTTTTCCAATGCATCCGGATTGTTTTGCAAATCGGATAAATCTTTCTTGGCTTTTTCTATTTCTGTTTCGTAATAATGTTTTTTATGTTCAAGTTCTTTTAATTTTTGTCTTTGTTCCATCACATAAAAAACATCGCGTTGATCAAAGAACAACATCCACACTATAAAAAAACAAATAGCGATGAGATATTTATTGGTAATGATGGAAGCAAATTTTTTCATGATTGATTAAATAAAAAACGACAGATAACGGAGTGAAATTAATGATGCTCCATTATCTGTCATCTATAAACTAATTAACACGATGTTTATTTCGTGAACTTTAATTTTTTTCCTGGAAAAACACCTGTTGTGCCTAATGCTTCTTCAATACGAATCAACTGATTGTATTTAGCAATACGATCAGTACGAGATGCAGAACCTGTTTTAATTTGTCCGCAATTCAATGCCACAGCCAAATCAGCGATCGTTGTATCTTCTGTTTCACCGCTGCGATGACTCATAATAGTATTGTATCCATTGTTTTGAGCTAAGCTAACTGCATTGATGGTTTCAGTGATTGAACCAATTTGATTTACTTTAACCAATAATGCATTACCAACACCGGTATCAATACCTTGTTGCAAACGATTTACATTGGTTACAAATAAATCATCACCAACTAATTGAATTTTCTTACCTAAAGTATCAGTTAATAATTTCCAACCTTTCCAATCATCTTCTGCCATACCATCTTCAATTGAAACGATAGGATAATTTTTTACCCAATTAGCCCAATAATCAACCATTTTTTCACTACTTAATTTTTTGCCATCAGATTTATGAAAATGATAAACTTTTTTTACACTATCATACATTTCACTAACTGCAGGATCCATTGCAATTGAAATTTGTGTTCCTGTTTTAAATCCGGCAACACCAATAGCAGTTAAAACTGTATCAATGGCTTCTTCATTGCTTTGAATGTTTGGAGCAAATCCTCCTTCATCACCAACATTAGTTGAAAATCCTTTTTTCTTTAATACACTTTTCAATGCATGAAAAATTTCAACACCCCAGCGCAATCCTTCACTAAATGAAGTTGCACCAACAGGCATTACCATAAATTCTTGGAAGTCTATTTTATTATCAGCATGTGCGCCACCATTTAAAATATTCATCATTGGCACAGGTAATGTTTTTGCATTAGTACCACCTACATAACGATATAATGGTAATCCTGCTTCTTCGGCAGCAGCTTTAGCTACAGCCATACTTACTGCTAATATTGCATTCGCACCTAACTTCCCTTTATTGGGTGTACCATCTAAGGCAATCATGGCTTCATCAATAGCAGCCTGTTGTGCAACATCGTAACCAATGATTGCTTCGGCAATAATATCGTTCACATTTTTTACTGCTTTTAAAACTCCTTTGCCGCCATATTTCTTTTTATCATTATCACGTAATTCAACAGCTTCGTGAATACCGGTGCTGGCACCACTTGGCACAGCAGCACGACCAAACGCACCATCATCTGTTAATACATCTACTTCAACAGTTGGATTACCACGACTATCTAATATTTGTCTGGCATGAACTTCAATAATGTAACTCATTGTATTATTTATTTGATTAATTGAATTATTAAGCGTTGCAAAAATATTGAATATGCATAAACTAACATAATTTGTATTAACTATCGAATGTTAGTTAGTGAGTGATCTGAAAACTTCTTCTAAATTTTTACCTTGTTGTAAATTTTGTAAAGTATCATTTGCAACGATTGATCCTTTATGAATAATGATCACTCTATCACATATTGCTTCTACTTCCTGTAATATATGTGATGAAAATAAAACAGTTTTATTTTTTCCTTGTTGTTTAATAACGTTTCTTATTTCTATGATTTGATTAGGATCTAATCCGCTGGTGGGTTCATCTAATATTAATACTTCCGGTTGATGAATTAATGCAGCAGCCAACCCAACTCTTTGTTTATATCCTTTGGATAATTGCCCAATTTTTTTCTTTTGTTCAATTTGCAAACCTGTTAATTCAATAACATTGACGATTGACGATTGACGATTGACGATTGAATGAACACCTGCAACAAAATTTAAATATTCTTTCACATACATATCATAATACAAAGGATTCGATTCGGGCAAATAACCAATTTTTCTTTTGGCAGCAATAGCATCTTGTTTTACATCAATGCCGCAAACTGTTGCTGTGCCTGCATCCTGCGCTAAATAACCTGTAATGATTTTCATGGTAGTGCTTTTGCCTGCACCATTCGGTCCTAAAAATCCAACAATTTCTCCTTTATTAACTGTAAACGAAATATTGTTTACTGCTTTTTGTTCGCCGTATTGTTTAAGTAATTGATGAACTTCAATTGACATGCTCTCTTTATTTGATTTGTCGAAATTAATACAATAAATAAAAAAGGCTTTGGATTACTTTGATAAAGAAAATCCAAAACCTTAGAGTATAATAAAATCGCAACTATTTAAACTTAAATTCAAAAGATAAAACATCGGAAACCAAATCTGTCGTTTGCGAATAATGACCATATCTTATTTCCAACGAATTTAAATTCTGCCAACCAAAAACTCCTTTTGGTGGTGCAAACCTGAATCCTACACCATAAAAATTACTTTCAAATTTTGATAACGAGTAATTACTGGTATAATATTGATCTGTTACTTTATGCATTTCATACGGCGCAAAATATTTTGCTGCCGTTTGTTGATAATAACGAAAGAATGGTGAAATAGAAAAAAATGGCGTAAACTTAACAGGCATTTCTATACTTGCTGTGTTTGAAGTTAAACCCCAATCATCCATATAATAACGATAATAAGTACGAAGAATAATATTATCGCCTAAAAAATAATTCATTCGCATACCAACAGGCAACTTAAATCTTAGAGATGGAAGATTCTCAACAGTATCTTTTCCATTTGCCAAATAAACGCGATGAAAAGGCAATCCTAAATATCCACTTTGCTGAACAACATCTAATAAAAACATTAATTGTAAACGCGTATTTACAATTTGTGAATATGAAAAAGAACCTGTAAAAGTATTTCTTGGATTGGTAGGAATGTTATTTCCTCCAGTTGTAGTAATTACTTGTCCGCCTGAACTTAACACTCTAGTTCTACCACTTGCAGTAGTAATGGTAACTGTTCCGCCGGGTGTTATAGTTGTAACTGGTGCAGGAATAAATTCGGAAGGATAGATCATTGTAACTCTATCAAAATAGGCTTGCGCTTTTGCACTGAATTCTCCATTTTTATTTCTTGTTTTTTGAGAGAAATGAAGATCAGCACCAAATGAATGATAATTAAACTCTGATGAATAATATGAACCTATTCCAAAACTGCTTCCATTATTTTCGTTTTCCATGGTCCAATCAATAGAAGGATAAATTCTTGATCCACCTGTTTTAGATGCACCAGTTTTAGAAACATAAGCCGCTGATGCTGAAGTATGATAATCAATGCCAACGCCGGTTGTCAATGTATGTTTATGCTGTGTTGCATCCCATCCAACAAATTTCAATTCAAATCCATTAGAGAAATCAGTTACTTTTTCTGTACCAATTCCACCAGTAACAGCAGAATGATTTCCATCTTGAGTATAATAACTGGAAACCAAATTTATCTCATCAACACGCAATGGTTTGGATCTAAATTCACTGCTGTCATATGTTGATTGAGCAAACGCATGCAATAACAAAATATATAAACCTATAACTGTTAAACAAATTTTTTTCATGTTTGTATAAATCTAAAATTGAAATGAATTAATTACAACCGCAGCCCCCACCGGTTTTACCGGCATTAGCACCTGATGCACCTTCGCGATAAGATTGAAAATTTAATTCATTCTTCTCTACTTTACGATTACCTAATGCCATCTCAGAATCATTGATTTTATTTTTCTGATATTCTTTTACATTCACACAAGATGTAAATGCTATTACTAACATTAAGCAACTAAAAATTAAAATAATTTGCTTTCTCATAAATTTATTTTTTCAAAAAATATTTTCGATTAGTCTATTTTATTTTGCGGCATTAACAAATGAAAATATCTGTGTCAAGAATTCATCTGTTGTCATTTTAGGAAAGCCATCCCATTGCTGTAATACTTTGCCATCTGCATCTAATAAAACGGTTAAAGGGAATGCACCTTTACTATTATATTTATCTGCTAACCCATCATTCAATTGTTGTTGCTTTGGCGATAATTGATTTTTTTTCATTCTTGGAAAATCTGCATTTACCAATACTAAATTTTCATCTGCGAATTTTTTAAAAACATCTGATTCAAAAATTTCTGTTCGCATTCTGTTACATGGTCCACACCAATCGGAACCTGAAAAATTTAGGAGTATTAAACGATGTTCTTTTTGGGCAATAGTTTTTGCTTCATCCATATTATGATGCCAATCGGTAAATGACATGCAAAGCAATACAGTTAATAATAAAACGGAGTATTTCATGTGGGACCTATTTTAAAGACGCTACAATTTAATTAAATATTGATATTAGTTGTGCAACACTTGTTGCTTAAATGTTTTCGATTAACAAGTAATTAACTAAAAATGTAATTATCTGATATGATAAATTAAAATAAAAATTAATTAATTAAAATCGAATACAAATAAATCTGTATTCGATTTTAATTACAAGAAAAAATATTTATCAAAAGATTATTGAAATGCGATGCCAACTTTTCGTTCAGAAAATTTTTCATTGATCTCATCTAAAATTACCGGATCATCAATAGTTGATGGAATAGTGAATGGAACACCATCTGCCATCATACGCATTGTTTTGCGTAAAATTTTCCCGCTTCTCGTTTTTGGCAAACGCTTTACCAGTAAAGCATTTCGAAAGAATGCAACGGCACCAATTTGATCTCTAACCAATTGCATCAATTCATATTCCAATTCTAATTCTTCGTTATGATGATTATCTTTCATTACCACTAAACCAATTGGCCTTTGTCCGCGTAATTCATCTGCAATGCCAATTACAGCGCATTCTGCAACTGCAGGGTGACGTGCAATAATTTCTTCCATCTCACCTGTACTTAACCTATGACCGGCAACATTAATTACATCATCAATTCTTCCCATTATAAAAAAATAACCTTCTTTATCAAAATGACCACCATCACCAGTCAAATAATATCCGGGAAAATGATATAGATAAGATTCTTTAAACCAATCATCATTCTTCCATAAAGTTGGCAAACATCCAGGAGGTAATGGTAATTTAACTGCAACAAATCCTTCTTCATTTTCAGCAGTAATGATAGAACCATCTTCTTCTAAAATTTGTACATCGAATCCGCAAATTGGTTTTCCTGCACTTCCAGCTTTAGCGGGTAGTTGTTCAATACCCATCATGATGCCCAACATTGGCCAACCACTTTCTGTTTGCCACCAATGATCAATCACAGGAATTTTTAATAAATCATTTACCCAATGATAAGTAGCAGGATCACATCTTTCACCTGCAAGAAATAATGTTTTAAGATTAGATAAATCTTTATTCTGCATCAACAAACCATCCGCGTCTTCTTTTTTTATTGCACGAATAGCAGTTGGTGCAGTAAACATTGATTTCACTTTATGTTCAGCTGCAACTCGCCAGAACTCGCCTGCATCAGGCGTTCTAACAGGTTTACCTTCAAATAAAATTGTTGTACATCCATGAATCAATGGCGC
>CAILAF010000184.1 GCA_903832075.1 uncultured Chitinophagaceae bacterium | reverse complement strand
GTGCATGAATGATGAAACACGAACTTTAATGAAACATATTGCTGAAATTAATTTAGCATTTAAACACAAGCCGTTTAATCCAAATACATCGCAACACAAAAAGTTTTTGCATTCTTATTTAGAGAAAACAAAATTGCTGAAACAACAAAATGCTTATTTAGATTTTGGAAATGAGATAGAATATTTTTCGAAATGATTATTTCATCAACAACAAAATTTCCAAAACTAATTGCGCAGAATTTTCAGCTGCTAATTTCCCATACTTCACGAAATCCAATGTGGCACTGTCATTCGCCGAATCAGATAATGAACGGATAATTATAAATGGAACTTTTTGTTGATAGCAAATTTGTGCAATTGCCGCACCTTCCATTTCAGTTGCATCGGCATTAAAATCAGTTCTTAATGCTTTATTCTTTTTTGAATCGGCTAAAAAAACATCGCCGGTAATAATGGTTCCAAAAAATATTTGCGGCTTATGTTGATCAATATTTTGAAACGTAATTTTTTTTGCAGCTTCTTGTGCGGTTACAATTAAATTAGAATCGCATGGAAAATAAATCGGGTTTCTTGAAAAGTTATAAGGATTTAATGTTCCCCATTTTTCAAAACCATTCGGACTAATTCTTCCATAATCGTGATAAGCCATTTGCTTAGCAACAACAATATCTCCGGGTTGTAAAGCTGGATTCATTGCACCTGCAATGCCACTAAACAAAATTGCTTTCGGATGAAAATGTTCTAATAACAATGTTGTAGTAATAGCTGCATTTACTTTACCAATGCCTGCACGTGTAAGAACAATTTGTTTTGCATTTAATGTTCCTGAATAAAAGTGAATGCCTTCAATTATTTGTTCTTTTTTGTTTTCAATTTTATTTTTTAAAAGCTCAACTTCTGTTTCAAATGCGCCAATGATGGCAATTATATTGTTTGCTTTAACAGGGAAATAATTATTATCTGATTCTTGTTTTGCTAATAATCCTTGTGCATTAGAATAATGAAATGTGAACGATGCAAAACAGATGAAGAATATTTTTCTCATTTTTTTTCTGATTATTTAATTTATGATGTAAAATAATCTTTTTAAAAGATGATGAATAAATAAAAGTTGAAGTGTGCGACGCAACAGACGATGAGCAGAATTACTACTGTTTGTTTCATAATATTTCTTATTTTCATTGTCTAAATTTCTTTTATGCGTTTTGTTCCGCCAGCACTCTCTGCCATTGTTACGATTGCATTAATTTATGTATTAAATATTCAAATTCCGGTTGGTGCTTCAAAAACACCGCGACTTGGATATTTTTTATCGCCGCAACAGGGATTCTGGCAAAATGCAGAGCCAGCAAATGTTTCATTCAATGAAGATATTAAAATAAAAGGTGTTAAAGCAAATACAGAAGTCTATTTTGATGAAAGATTAGTGCCACATATTTATGCTGAGAATGATGCAGATGCTTATTTCATTCAAGGTTATTTACATGCAAAATTTCGTTTATGGCAAATGGAATTTCAAACTTATGCAGCTGCTGGAAGATTAAGTGAAATATTAGGAGATAATATGTTGAAGACCGATAAATTTTTTAGAAGATTAGGAATGGTGTATGGTGCAGAACAATCAATAAAAGCTGTAGAAGCAGATGCAGCAACTAAAGAAGCATGTGATGCATATACCGAAGGTGTAAATGCTTATATCGCTTCTTTAAAAGAAAAAGATATTCCTTTTGAATATAAATTATTGGATTATAAACCCGAACAATGGACTAACCTGAAAACTGCACTGTTCCTGAAGTTCATGAGTTATGATTTATCGGGTCAGGGTAATGATATTGTTTACACGAATGCGAAAAATGTTTTTGGTTATGCAGATTACATGAAATTATTTCCTAACCAACAAGATACTTTAGATCCAATCATACCGCGAGGAACAGTATTTGAAAAACCAAGCATTATTCCAAAAGCTCCCGCAAATATTGATTCAATTTATTTCAATCATAAAGATTCTTTCACAACAACATTACCAAACGAACCAAATAAAAATAATGGTAGCAATAACTGGGCTGTTGCCGGAAGTAAAACAAAAAGCGGTCGACCAATTTTATGTAACGATCCGCATTTAGGTTTAAACTTACCATCGTTGTGGTACGAAATTCAAATAACAACACCAACACATAATAGTTATGGTGTTTCATTTCCCGGTGCACCAACTGTTATTATTGGTTTTAATGACAGCATTGCATGGGGGGTAACTAATGCAGGAAGAGATGTAAAAGATTATTATGAAATAAAATTTAAAGATACTTCAATGCAAGAGTATTGGTTTAATGGTGCATGGAAACAATCTGAGTTTAGGAAAGAAATAATTAAAATAAAAGGCAAAGCAGATGATGTGGAAAATATTGCCATGACTGTATTTGGTCCGGTGATGTATGATCAACATTATAAAGCTGCCGATAGTTCTGATAAATATTACGCAGTAAGATGGACAGCGCATGATGCAAGTAATGAGTTGCTTACTTTTTATAAATTAGATCGTTCAAAAAATTATGTTGATTATGTTGATGCTATTTCAACGTTTCAATGTCCAGGACAAAATTTTGTATTTGCATCAAAGACAGGTGATGTAGCTATTCGTCAACAAGGAAAATTTGTTGCAAGATGGAATCAGCAAGGAGATTTTGCAATGCCGGGCTTTGATTCAAGTTTTATGTGGCAAGGATTTATTCCAACAAAAGAAAATCCGCAAATACTAAATCCTGCGAGAGGTTTTGTTAGCAGTGCCAATCAAAAAGCTGTTGATGATTCTTATCCATATTATTTAGGAAGAGCAAATAATTTTCCAACTTATCGTGGGTTTATCATCAACCGAAAATTAGCTGCAATGAATAACATTACTGCGGAAGATATGCAGCATTTGCAAACAGATAATTATAATGTATTTGCCGAAAATGCAAGACCTGTGTTATTAAAATATTTGGATACAACAAATTTAAATGGAGATGAAAAAAAGTATTTATCTATTTTAAAAGATTGGGATTTAAAAAATGATATTGGTGAAAAAGGTCCGATAGTTTTTAATATTTGGTGGGATAGTTTAGAAACATCAATATGGAAAGATGAATATGCAAAAACTAAATTACCAATGCCATGGCCAAACGAATCGTTTTTAGTGGAAGCATTATTAAGAGATAGTGTATATAAATTTTCGGATGATATCAATACCAATCAAATTGAAGATGTTGCCAACAGAATTTTATTTTCATTCAGAAAATCTGCAAAAACTTTTGCTGAATTAGAAAAGAAAGGAAATTTTGAATGGGCAAAATATAAAGATACACATGTAGATCATTTAAGTAAAGTACCTGCATTAAGCAGATTGCATTTGCCTATTGGCGGCGGTGTTCCTTGCATAAATGCTACAACAAATAATCACGGACCAAGTTGGAGAATGATTGTTCATTTAACCGATAATATTGAAGCGTATGCTGTTTATCCGGGCGGACAAAGTGGTAATCCCGGCAGTAAATATTACGACAACTTTATTGATACTTGGGCTGCAGGAAAATATTTTACAGTATTGTTTTTAAAGAAACAAGAAGCGCGTCATAGCGATAAAGTAAAATGGCATATCACTTTTATTAAATCATAAAAAAATATTTATGAAATTTATTACATCCATTATATTAACTGCATTATTAACTTATGCTATTGGTTTATTTACATCATTACCATGGTGGAGTTTTGCAATGGCTGCATTAGTTGTTGCAATGGCTATTCATCAAAAACCATTTAAATCTTTTTTATCAGGATTTATTGCATTGTTTTTATTGTGGTCGATTTTAGCATTGATGATTGATTTATCAAACGAACATATTCTTTCAAAAAAAGTTGCACAAATACTTCCGTTAGGCGGTTCATCAATTGTATTAATTATTGTAACAGGAGTTATTGGCGGATTAGTTGCAGGCTTTGCCGCATTAACCGGAAGTTATTTACGAAAGAAATGATATAATTACCATCTTTTTATTTTCCATAACAAATGGCATGGTATTTTCGTAGAATCAATTATGAAAATAATTTTGCCAATACTACTTTTTATTGTTCCATCTTTTTTATTGGCTAATACTGTTCATGGTATTGTAAAAGATACAAAAGGAAATGTATTGCCTTATTCATCTATTTTAATTAAAGGAACTGCAAAAGGTACCACTGCCAACAGCAAAGGACAATTTAATTTAGTGATTGATAATGGCGAATATGTTTTGCTTTGTCAGCATGTTGGATTTAAATCTGTTGAGAAAAAAATAAAAATTAATAAAGCCGATGTTGAAATAAATTTTGAATTAGAAGAACAACAATATTTATTGAATGAAGTAATTGTAAAAAGTGGCGCAGAAGATCCGGCTTATGAAATTATTAGAAACACCATCAGAAGAAGAGAAGAACATTTGAATGAAATTAAAAAGTTTAAATCGCAGGTTTATATTAAAGGGCAATTGCAATTAAGAAATTATCCAAAGAGTTTTATGGGCGATAAAGTTGATTTTGAAGATGGCGATACCAGTAAACGTAAAATAATTTTTTTGTCGGAATCAGTTGCTAATTATTCGGTTGATGGTGATAAAAAGAAAGTAGAAGTTATTTCTACAAAAGTTAGCGGACGCAGTGATGGCTTTGGTTTTGGCAATCCACAAATTATTTCATTTTACGAAAATAGTATTCCTTTTGGTGGTTTAAATCCACGTGGATTTATTTCACCCATTTCAAATAATGCATTGAATTTTTATAAGTACAAATTTGAAGGAACATTTTTTGAAAACGGGAAACAGGTTAGCAGAATTAAAGTTATTCCTAAAAGAAGATATGAACCACTATTCAATGGTTATATAAATATCATTGAAGATGAATGGCGTTTGCAAAGTGTTGAACTTTTTTTGCTGAAAGAAAATCAAATGCAGTTTTTGGATACTTTAAAAATTGAACAATTGTATGTTCCATTGAAAACTGTTTGGGTAATTAAGCAACAAGTTATTTATGCTGCCGGAAAATTTTTTGGTTTTGATTTTTTGGGAAATTTTGTTCAGGTATATGATTCGTTTAATATTGAACCATCTTTTAAAAAGAAATTTTTTGATAATACTATTTTAAAATTTTATGATAGCTCCAATAAAAAACCGTTGAGTTATTGGGATAGTATTCGTCCAATTCCTTTATTAGAAGCAGAAGTAAAAGATTATCAAAAGAAAGATAGTTTGGAACAATTACGAAAGTCGCCGCATTATTTAGATTCATTGGATAAAAGAAGAAATAAAGAAACTTTTACTAGAATTTTTTCAACGGGGCAAAGCTTTTCGAGAGAGAAGAAAAAAGAAACTTTATCATTTGATCCGTTAATGCAGATCATTGGAATTTATTATAATTCTGTTGAAGGAACTGTTTCAAAATATTCTTTCAGATATCGAAAACAATTTGGAGGAAGAAAAAGTCTTTCTATCACTCCCGATTTTCGTTACGGATATAAGAATCGCCACTTTAATGCTGATCTTTCTGCTCGCTATACTTTCGGAAAAAAATATTCGAATAGTATTTCTTTAAGTGGTGGTAAAAAAGTTTTTCAATTCAATAATAATAATCCGATTGAAGAATTCAACAATACTTTAAGTACTTATTATTGGCAACATAATTATATGAAAATCTATGAAGCATGGAATGGAAGAATTAATTATACAAAAGCTATCAGTAATGGATTAAATATAAATGCTGAATTGCAATATCAAGACAGGATGCCACTTTCAAATACTATTGATACTTTAAAAGGAAAAGTATTAACTCCAAATTATCCTGTTGATTTAACGAATACAAATATTATAAGGCATCAAGCTGTTATTGCAACATTTGGAATTACTTGGAGGCCAGGTGCAAAATATATAGAGTTTCCTGAAAGAAAAATTAATATCGGTTCAAAATATCCAACCTTTAATGCAAGTATTACAAAAGGTATTTATGGTTTATTGGGAAGTGATGTAGATTATACGAAATGGAATTTTAGTATCAATGATAATTTGAATTTTAAATTAGGTGGCCGTTTTAGTTACAGAATTGATGCCGGTGGATTTTTAAATGCCAACAAAGTTTATATTCCTGATTATATTCATTATCTGGGAAATCAAACTGCAATTGCTTCTCAATTTTTAAATAGTTTTCAATTACTGCCATACTATTTATACAGCAATAAAGAAAATTTTTATTCAACTGCTCATGCAGAATATCATTTAGATGGATTGCTTACCAATAAAATTCCGGGCTTTAGAAAACTAAATTGGTTTTTTGTTATTGGTGCAAATGCATTGTATATAAATAACGGAACCCATTATTATGAAACATTTTTTTCTGTAGAAAATATTTTTAAAGTAATGCGATTAGATATTGTTCAAGGATATCAGCAGAATAAAAATACCAATTGGGGTACACGTTTTACTTTTCCTGTTTTTTCAGGTGGTGGAAGAAGAAATTAATTGACAATAGTTTTTGTACTTTTTATGGCATCTTCTAAATCTAATCTTTCCAGCCTATTCAACAAATGATAAACCGTATTATCTCTTACTCTTTCATGAAAATAATTTGGAACAACTTTATCTGTCCAGATAATATGCGTAATATGCTTCAATACTTTTTCAAGTGTAAGTTGATAGAATGAAGTTGCATTGATATTATGGAATTCAGAATTCAATTCAATATTCATGTAATCATTATCGGCTAATTGGTATTCACAAAAAGTATTGATGAATTGATCAATGCTTTCTTTTTTTCGAGTACCATCAAAATTAAATGGAATAAACTCGTGCTTTAAAGCAACTAACTTTTTAATACCGTCGGATTGATAATTGTTCAGGTTCATTATGGTACGGGTCATGTATTGCGAAAATAAGTTCATATTTTATTTTTTCCAATAACGCAGCAAGCCTTCACAATAATTTAAGCTTGACCTTAAATTCAGCTTAATTTTTTTAAATCATTATTTTTGTTTTGATATTTTGTTCCGCGTGCAACGGAATCCATATTCAATTCATGGAATATTTGTTGATAAAACAGATAGCTGAAATTTTATAAGATGACTGTATTACACAACCGCATTAGCAATTGGGAATTGAAGAAACGCCTCATGCAAGAACAAGAGCATAGAACTACCATTAGTTTTTATCAATATTTCAATATCCAGAATCCAAAAGAATTTCGGGATTATTTGTACAAAAATTTAGATCCACTAAACGTATTTGGAAGAATTTATGTTGCCAAAGAAGGTATCAATGCGCAAATAAGCGTGCCCGATTCAAATGCAGAATCATTCAAAACTTTTTTATACTCTATTGAACCGTTGAATGGTGTTCGTTTAAATATTGCTGTGGATGATGATGGTAAAAGTTTTTGGGTATTGACAATAAAAGTTAGAGAGAAAATAGTTGCTGATGGAATTAATGATTCAACATTCAACATGAATAAAAAAGGAAAATATGTTGATGCAGAGAAGATGAACGAATTCATGGATGATCCAAACACAGTTATCATTGATATGCGGAATCATTATGAATATGAAGTTGGTCATTTTGTAAAGGCGATTGAAATTCCTTCGGATACATTCCGAGATCAATTACCAATGGCTGTTGATATAATGAAAGGAAATGAAGACAAGAATATTATTATGTATTGCACAGGTGGTATTCGTTGTGAGAAAGCAAGTGCCTATATGTTACATAAAGGGTTTAAAAATGTTTTTCATTTGGAAGGCGGCATTATTAATTATGGAAAACAAATTAAGGAACAAGGATTAGAAAGTAAATTCATTGGAAAGAATTTTGTGTTTGATAATAGATTAGGAGAGCGCATTACAGAAGATGTGATTGCTGTATGCCATCAATGCGGCAAGCCATGTGATACACATACCAATTGCAAGAACGACGGTTGTCATTTATTATTTATTCAATGTAAAAACTGCGCAGAAAAATATGAAGGATGTTGCAGTAAAGAATGCAAAGACACTATTGGCATGCCAAAAGAAAGACAAAAAGAAATAAGAAAAGGAATTGATAAAGGACAAAACATTTTTAATAAATCAAAAATAAGATTACGTCCTAAATTATCTGACTTGAATAAAAGGTTATAGAATTTTTTCCAACGAAGAAATAATTTTGTTGTATGTTTCTTCATCACTTATTTGATTGGGATTAAATTTTGAGCCAATTACTTTTTCGTATAACTCAATATATCTTTTTGAGATGGTATCAATCCATTCATCACTCATGTAAGGAACAGTTTGATTTTCTTTACCCATAAAATTATTTTCAATTAACCATTCACGCACAAACTCTTTACTTAATTGTTTTTGTCGTTCTCCTTTTGTTTGTCTTTCTTCAAATCCTTCAGCATAAAAATATCTTGATGAATCAGGTGTATGAATTTCATCCATCAAATAAATTTCGTTGCCAAGTTTTCCAAACTCATATTTTGTATCAACCAATATCAATCCTTGTTTTTCAGCCAATTTTTTACCACGTGCAAATAATTGTAAAGTATATTTTTCTAAAATTTCCCATTCTTCCTCTGTTGCTAAACCTTTTAAAATAATTTCATCTTTGCTGATATCTTCATCATGTCCTTCTGCCGCTTTTGTTGTTGGAGTAATAATTGGAGAAGGAAAAAAATCATTCTCTTTTAAGCCTTCAGGCATTGTAGCACCACACAAAATTCTTTTCCCCGAGGAATAAGTTCGCCAAGCGTGGCCGGTTAAATTTCCCCTCACTACCATTTCAATTTTAAATGGAATACACAGTTTTCCTATACTAACATTTGCTGTTGGCAAATTAATTAACCAATTTGGGCAAATATCTTTTGTAGCATTCAACATATAAGCCGCAATTTGATTTAACACTTGGCCCTTGAATGGAATTTCTTTTGGAAGAATAACATCAAATGCAGAAATGCGATTGCTTGCAATCATTACCAAGTAAGCGTTTTGTATAGTATATACATCTCTAACTTTGCCTTTATAATAATTAGTTTGGCCGGGAAATTGAAATTGTTGCATGGTTCAAAATAAATGCATTAAATTCATTCAATAATTTTGTTTTTTGCAGGATTATTCAACACTTTGCTTTTTTGTGAACAAATTAAATTTTTACAGGAATCAACAAATTACTATTTTGCTTTAAATTACTAATCTAAATCTGCCATTATGAGAAGATTAATCTGCTATGGTACATTGCTTTTTATGGGAATGATTGTAACAATCAATTCTATTGCGCAATCTACAAACGTAACCGGAAGTGTTAAAAACAGTAAATCAAAAGAAAGTGTTTCTGCGGTTTCTGTTACTGTTAAAGGAGGAACAACAGGTACATTTACGGATGATAACGGAAACTTTAAATTATCTACTGTTCAAAGACCTCCATTTACACTTGTTTTTTCTTCTGTTGGTTTCAAAAGTAAAGAAGTGACTGTAACAGCAAACAATCAAGTTGTTAATGTAAATGTTGATGTATCATATACAATTGGAGATGAGATTGTAGTATCAGCATCACGTGTTCCGGAAAGAATATTGGAATCGCCTGTTTCAATTGAAAGAATTGGTGCAACAGCCATTCGACAAGCACCCGCTCCAGGTTATTATGAAATGTTAGCCAACTTAAAAGGTGTAGATGTTGTTTCATCTGGTTTATTATTTAAATCTGTTGGTACTCGTGGATTTAATGTAAATGGTAATACTCGTTTGAACCAGATAGTTGATGGAATGGATAACCAAGCACCCGGATTAAATTTTTCTGTTTCCAGTGTTGTTGGTTTAACTGAAATGGATGTTGAAAGCATGGAATTGTTACCTGGTGCATCTTCTGCTTTATACGGACCTGGAGGTATGAATGGTACAGTAATTATAAATAGTAAAGATCCATTCAAATATCAAGGATTAAGTTTTCAAGTAAAAGAAGGAGTTACAAATATTGATAGCTATCAACGTCCTTTGAATTCTTATCATGACTGGAGCCTTCGTTGGGCACAAAAAGTATCAGATAAGTTTGCTTTTAAAATTGGCGCTCAGATGATACAAGCAACTGAATGGTTAGCGAATGATAAAAGAGATTATTCTGTAAATGCCGGAAGTAGAACAACTGGTGGTGTTATCAATGCAGATAGAAATTCAGATCCTAACTATGATGGAGTAAATGTGTATGGTGATGAAACTACACAATTTTTACCAGGCATTGCTCAATCAGTAAGGAATGCTGCTGCTGCTGCAGGTGGTCCTACATTGTTGCCTACTCTTGATGGTGCTGTTCCTGCTGGTTATACATTGGCTCAATATCAAACTTTATTTGCAGGTCCGTTAGCGCCTTTGGCTTCATATGCACCAATACTATATGCTTCTAGTGGTTCTAAAAATTGGTTTGCTAATTCAAATGTTAGTAGAACTGGTTACAACGAAAGTGATGTTGTTAGTCCAACAACACTTGATGTTAAATTAACTGGTGCTGCATTTTATAAAATAAATGATCATCTTACTGCTTCTGTTACTGCTAACTATGGAACAGGTAGTACTGTTTATAC
>CAILAF010000183.1 GCA_903832075.1 uncultured Chitinophagaceae bacterium | reverse complement strand
TGTTTAAACATTTCCAGCATTGATCCATAATCTTGTTCAGCCATAACTGCTTCATCGCCTTTATTCCAATGAAAACCGCCAATAATCATATCAAGTGATTCGGTTGTATTTCGTGTAAGAACTAATTCTTCGGTGGAACATCCTGTTAATTCAGCAACTTTTGCAGCCATGATTTTTTTATTATCGAACTGAACAGTACGCATATAATAAGAACCTTGATAATTTACCTCACGAATATGCTTAATAAAATTTTCCAGAATTTCTTTTGGAAGAATATTGTAATAACCACTTTCCAAATTAATATAATCGGGCTTTAGTTTGTATTCACCACGAATGGCTTTCCAGAATTCATCATCCGATGCAATATCATTCAATAATCTGTTGCTTGATTTGTTAATTAAATTATCCATTGCAGATAAAGATATTGGTGCGCTTAATCCTGCAAGAAATAAACTTTTTATAAAAGAACGTTTTTTCATTTTATGATTTGATTTAGTCAACCGAATATCTTTTTCAAGTTCATTCTTTTTATCCTCTACTAAAAAGCGCTTTAATTATCATGCCTGCCATTTTTGGATTTTCTTTTAAACGGCGTGTGCAATAAGCGAACCATTGTTTTCCATAAGGTACATACACGCGCATGATATGACCTTTATCAACAATTGATTTTCTTAACTCGGGAGTTACGCCATACAACATTTGAAATTCGTACATGTTTTTTGGAACATTATATTTTTCTATCAGTTTGTATGCGCCTTCAACAAGCGGTTTATCGTGTGTGGCAATGCCAACATAAATTTTTTGCTGAAAAATATATGCTAAGTCATCAAGAAAATGTTCATTAATCTCTTCATAATTTTTATAAGCAATATCCGCCGACTCTGTATAAATTCCCTTACATAATCTAAAATTCAATGGCGTTTCTACAGTATTTAAATCAATCAAATTTTCAATATCTTTTTTTGTTCTTTTTAAATATGCTTGAAGAACTAAACCAACATTCTTGGGAAATTCTTTTTTAAGATTCCTAAACAATTCTATTTCAAGATCCGTGCATGGTGAATCTTCCATATCTATTCTGACAAAATTATTATAGGATGCAGCTTTTTGTATTATTTCTTTGATATGATTATAGCAAACATCTTTATTTAAAAGCAAGCCAAACATAGAAGGCTTTAAGGAATAATTGCCTTGTATATTGTTTTGCTGAGCCAATTCAATAATCTCTAAATATTCTTTTTTATTTGCTTCGGCTTCATCAAGTGTTTTAATAAACTCACCTAAAACATCAAGCGTAATTTTTATTCCTTCAGAGTTTAATTCTTTACAACCTTTAATGGCCTCATCAATGTTTAAACCGGCAACATATCTTTTTGAAAAAACCCATACAAAGCTTTGTGGCATATAGGGTAGAAGGCGAGCAATTAATTTATTGAACATGTGTGTGAAATTTTTATAAATGATCGAGTAACTACTTATTTCGTAATACAGTTACTGTTAAGCAGTGCAAAAGTAATTGTTATTGTGTATCAAAATATGTTCTTTGTTACTTTCAAATAATTAAAAATGTTGCAAAAAACAATTGACTTTTTTATTCAGTTCAATAATCGAGTTTACAATTTATATGTATGCTTTTTTTAGATTGAAGTCATATTATTCTAAATGTTTCTTTAATCATTTATTATGTTGCGAAAGATTTTATTAAACATCTTTTGTAATGTAACTTCAATAATTAAAATAGTAAGATGAAAAAATGTTCAATCTTTTTTATAATATGGTGTTTACTTTTTTGTATTCAAGTATCTGCTCAGCAAACAAAACATCAATTTAGTTTTAGTAAAAATGATTTTTTGTTAGATGGAAAACCATTTCAAATTATTAGTGGCGAAATGCATCCTGCAAGAATTCCACATGAATATTGGCGTCATCGAATTCAAATGGCAAAAGCAATGGGATGCAACACCATTGCTGTTTATATATTTTGGAATTATCATGAAACAAAGGAAAATGTTTTTGATTTTAAAACCAGTAATAAAAACATCGCGGAGTTTATTAAAATATGTAAACAAGAAGGCATGTGGGTATTGTTACGGCCGGGTCCTTATGTGTGTGCTGAATGGGACTTTGGCGGGTTGCCATCTTATCTTTTAAAAATACCTGACATTAAATTGCGTTGCATGGATAGCAGATACATGAATGCAGTAACAAGATATGTAAACAGATTGTCGAAAGAAGTTGTGCCACTGCAATGTTCTAATGGCGGGCCAATATTAATGGTTCAAATAGAAAATGAATATGGAAGCTATGGGAATGATAAAAATTATTTGTATGCATTAAAAAAATTATGGACAAGCAATGGAATTAATGTTCCGTTTTATACTGCAGATGGTGCAACTCCATTTATGTTAGATGCAGGATCAATAGATGATGCAGCTATTGGGTTAGATAGTGGAAGTAGTGATGCAGATTTTGAAGTTGCAAAAAAACATAATCCAAATGTTCCGGTATTTAGTAGTGAAACTTATCCGGGATGGTTAACGCATTGGGGCGAAAAATGGGCAAAGCCCGATACTAATGAATTGAAAAAAGAAATAAAATATTTATTGACGAATAAAAAAAATTTTAATCTTTATGTTGTTCATGGAGGAACAAATTTTGGTTTTAATGCAGGAGCAAATGCATTTTCGCCAACACAATTTCAACCCGATATTACCAGTTACGATTATGATGCACCGATAAATGAACAAGGTGCTGCAACAGCAAAATATTATTTGTTGCGCAATATTATAAAACAATATGTAACCTATGCTGTTCCTGATGTTCCGCAGCCAATTAAAACTATTTTTATTCCATCTTTTTCAACGAAAAAAGTATATAATTTATGGAATTATGATGTTCCATCATTTCAGGAAGCTCAACCAAAACCTATTGAATCATTCAATCAAAATCAGGGTTTGATTTCTTATAAAACAAAATTGATTGGAAGAAAAAGTGGCAAATTAAAAATATGGGAACCACATGATTTTGCATTAGTATTTTTAAATGGGAAATTTATTGATACTATTTATCGTGATGGCGGTAAATGGGAAACTGATTTGCCAAAGACTAATGTTGAAAATCCCGAATTAGAAATTGTTGTT
>CAILAF010000182.1 GCA_903832075.1 uncultured Chitinophagaceae bacterium | reverse complement strand
GATGATATTTTCCGGTTGATGGTTTTAGCAGTAATATCTTCTTCTTTTAAAGAAGCCAACCATGTTCTGATAAAAGATGAATGAATGGTATTTATTTTCGGCGAATCAAATTGCATTATTAAGAAAGAAAAAAATTGTTCCAGATCTTTCTCATAAGCAATCAATGTATGTTTAGAATAACGCTTCTCGAATTTTAAATACTCAAGAAAAGATTTCACTGCCGGGTATTCTTCAAATGCATGCATAAAAAAAGTAGTCTGAAGTTATAAACGACAGACTACTTAAATATATTTGGTAATAGAAAGAAATTAATCTTCTAATTTTCCGCTTGACAATTGTTGCTTGTAGATTGCTTTTAATACTTCACCACGACGTTTAACGGATGGTTTAGTAAACGTTTGACGTTCTCTTAAGTTCAACAAAGTTTTGCTTTTCTCAAATTTCTTTTTATACTTTTTGAGCGCTTTGTCAATGTTTTCGCAATCTTTTGAATCAATAATAAGCATTGTAAATACCTTCTTTAAGTGAATAATGGGCTGCAAAGATAAAAATCCTGCGCTAAATACCAAATCACATAAAAATAAGTTCCCGGAAACTAGTAATTGCTGTATAAAATTGCTTTGATTAATGCCTCCTTAAGATAAAATCTAACCTTCAAAATCTCTGAAACGTTTTCTCAATTGGCTTAAATAACAAATTTTCTGTCAAATTTCTTCCCTACCTCCTTCTGGTCTCCTTCGGGACTCCTTCTGGGATAGTCCACTAATTAGTGGAGTATCTCCGAACAAGACCAAAACAAATCCAGAAGCAGTATGAAATCAGTATTCCCAAAAAATATACTGCTGGATAATGTAAAAAACAGGATTGAGTATAGAAAACTTCTTCTTTAAACAGTCTTTCCTTTTAATGCACCACTAACAGCGGCATCCATGGCACGTTCTGCAAACGGACGTGTTATTTCATTTAATTCTTCAATCTTGGTTTGAATTAAATTTTTATCATTCATCGTTAATGCCAATTGTAAATTTTGCATGGCTTGTGCAGTAGCAATCAATTCATTTGTATTGATGAGTGAATTATTTTTTGCAAGAAATTTTTCTGTTACTTCCAATATCTGCTCTCCTTCTGTTTTTGCTTCTACCAATGCTCGAATGGCAATATCATCTTTTGCATGTGTAATACTTTCCAGCAACATTTTTTCTACATCTTCATCAGTCAATCCGTATTGCGGTTTTACTTCAATGGTTTGTTCCACATTGCTTCTTAATTCTTTTGCTTTCACCACTAATATGCCGTCAGCATTAATTAAAAAACTTACTTCTACTTTGGGTAAACCTGCCGGCATTCCGGGAATCCCTGTTAAATTAAATTCGGCCAGCTTACGATTATCTTTTACCAAATCTCTTTCGCCCTGAAATACAGAAATACGCATACTTCCCTGCGCATCTTTTTGCGTGGTATATTGTCTGCCGACTTTTGTAGGAATCTTTGAATTACGCGGTATCAATACATCCATCAATCCACCCATTGTTTCAATTCCCAAACTCAATGGTGTAATATCCAATAATAAAAATTCTTTATTATTTCCTGCAAGAATATCGGCTTGAATGGCCGCACCCAATGCAACCACTTCATCGGGATTCACTTCATCGTGCACAGGTTGATTAAATAATTTACTCACTGCATTTTTTATTGCAGGTATTCTTGTACTTCCACCAACCATCACCACTGTTTCAATATCTTTTATTTGCAGTTGTGCATCTTTCAATGCATTGCTGCAACAATCCAATGTTTTTTGAATGAGTGGTTGAATGAGTT
>CAILAF010000181.1 GCA_903832075.1 uncultured Chitinophagaceae bacterium | reverse complement strand
GAATATAAGAAACATTTACTCACTGCTTCGTATGTTGATGATAGAATTAAAAATGATGAATTAAAAATTAAAAATTCAGGAATACTTTTTTTATGTGAAATGGGATTAGATCCGGGAATTGATCACATGAGTGCCATGAAAATTTTTGATGACATAAAAAAACAAAATGGAAAAACCATTTCATTCAAATCACATTGCGGAGGATTGGTTGCGCCTGAAAATGATGATAATCCTTGGCATTATAAAATAAGTTGGAATCCACGAAATGTTGTATTGGCTGGAAAAGCCGGAGCAGTTTTTAAAATAAATAATGAAATACGAAATACAAAATACAATTTATTGTTCCGTAATTGTGAAACGGTATCTATAAAAGATTTGGGTAAACTGGCTTATTATCCAAACCGCGATTCGTTAAGTTATATGAAATTATACAATTTGGAAAACGCTGAAACATTCATACGTACTACATTGCGCTATCCTGAATTTTGTAAAGGGTGGCAATATATAATTGATTTCAAATTAACTGATGAAGAAAAAAAATATGACACTACCAATCTATCTTTAAAATCATTTTATAAAAAGCACTTTGAGTTAAACATTGTAAACGAGGCTTATCAAAGCATTGAATCTAATTTATTATTAAAAAAGCAATTTGAAAATTTAGGATTGAATGATAATGAAACCATCATCAACAAAGGCTTTTGCAGTGCTGCCGATATTTTGCAATTGGTTTTGGAAAAGAAATGGATATTGAATGTTCAGGACAAAGACATGATTGTGATGTTGCATGAAATAGAATATGAAATTAATGGTCAAAAATCAAAACTGAAAAGTGAGTTGATTGTAAAAGGTGAAACTAATTTGCGCACAGCAATGGCAAAGACTGTTGGTTTGCCATTAGGCATTGCTGCTAAACTAATATTGGAAGGAAAAATAAAGGAAACAGGCTTGCATATTCCAATTATTCCAACTATTTATGAACCTGTATTAAAGGAATTAAAACATTTTGGAATTGAATTCAGCGAATCGAATTAATTGTTTTATATAATTGGCACTGTTGCAAAATTATTTTGTAATACATTTTTAACATCATTAGACTGTAATGCAAACCAGTTTTGCAAAATAGAAGAATATACAGAACGGAAATCATTTTGCATAGGCACATTATCATTCACAGTTACATTGGTTGGAATGATTGGATTTGTACCAACTACTCCACCCTTTACTTTATTTCCAAAATAAAATAACGGTGCAGCAGCACCATGATCTGTTCCACCACTTGCATTACTTTTTATTCTTCTTCCAAATTCAGAAAAAGTCATTCCCATTACTTTATCACCAACTTGTAAATAATTTAAATCATCCACAAAAACACCAATCGCTTCACTAACTTTTTTTAATAAGTTAGCATGATTACCAATTGTTGTATCTGTTGCATCAGTTTGTTTTGAATGAGTATCAAAACCTCCGGTGTTTACCATATATATTTTTGTTTTCAATCCACCGGCAATTAATCTGGCAACAATCTTTAATTGATCAGCTAATCCGTTCTTTCCTTGTGCAGGGTATTTATCACTTTGCTTTGTAACTTTTAATGCTGCTTTTTTTATTACATCAGCATATTGATCTGTTTTTAAACTCATCTCTTCCAAATAATTTAATTGTTCTCCCCAGCGAGAATTACTTATTATCTTTTCTTTTTCTTCAATCAAATTATAAAAATTATTCGGATTACTTATAGCTAAACCCATTGTAAATGCCGGACCTTGGAATGTGCTTGATATAACCGAGCCTACTTGTATTGCAAGCGGATCGGGCATTATAACATTCGGATAATTTTCAGGAAACTGAGGATAAACTTCATTTAAGAATCTTCCAGCCCATCCTGTATTCAATACTTTATCACTATCACTTCCGGTCATCCAAATATCTGTTGATCTAAAATGTGAAAAACTTGGTTTTGGATAACTAACCGCCTGAACAATTCCCAAATGACCATTATTAAACAATTGCTGTAACTCGGTTAATGCCGGATGCAATGCAACATTATCAAAACCATTTAAACGTAATATTTTATTTTCAGGCAGCGCAATATTTGTTCTTGCATTGGTATATGCATTGAATTGATCTAATGGAATTACTGTATTTAAACCATCATTTCCACCGGCTAATTGTACTAATACCAAAACTTTATCATCACTCATGTAATTGCTTAATGAATGCATAAAAGGCGATCCTGCCAATGCTTTTAAAGAAATACCATTTAAAAATGTTGGCAATGTAATTCCGAGTAACGTATTTTTTATAAACTCTTTTCGTTTCATAGTATAAGTAATATTGAATATTGAATATTAAATCTTCAATACTTATGTTAATTGATAATGAGACAAATTCATTAAATATTTATACAACTTTTTTAATTTATTGGTTACATCCTTTTTATTGCTGACATCGTCAGGTTTCTCTTTTAATTTATTCCATGCATCTGTCCAATAATGATCACTCATTGTTCCTTGTAAGCCGGATAATAAAATTCCTTCTTTTAAATATTGTTTTTCTTTATCAGGCAATCCAATCATGTATAATAATTGAACGCTATCATTAATTAATTGGTCAGGATTGGATGGATCAGAAAATTGTTCTGCAAATGCAATTACATCAATAACAATTTTTTTATTTTCTTTTCTAGTAAAACCATTATTAATCATTCTATCCGTAAATTGATTCCTTTTAGGTAATGTATCAGAATTAATCCAAATTTTATCAAACTGTGGTTCCTGATAATATGCTTGCCATCCTGCTACATTAGGCGGATCTCCTATGTTCTGTTGCAAGTATGCAGCACTTTGTTGAATGTTTAACCAAAATGCATATTGATCTACATAATTATCATTACCAGGGAATTGAATATTGTATTCTCGGCATAATCCAACACAAAAATCAATTGGACTTTTTATGACAGAACCATAATTAGCAACATCAAAAAAATGGCGACTATGCAATAATTGTTTTAATACCGGTTTTATTTCATAATTATTTTCTCTAAAAGTTTTCGCTAATGGCTGAATGATATTTTTTTCAGTTTGCTCATCAATGGTATGATAAACAAAAAAGCGATATAATTTTCTGCAAATAAATTTTGATGCTTCGTCCTGCGCAAAAATCATATTCAACATGTCATCTAATTCTTGTTCTCCATCTTTGCCTTTTCGTCCCGTAATGATTGTGTTATTATAAAAGGAAGAAAATTGTTTGTCAGCATCATCATGTCTTGATGCATCAAATATTCCATGCGCTTCTGGCAATACTTTATTTTCAATTCTAAAACCTGTTAATACTCTTGCAGCAGCTTTAACATCGGCTTCGGTATAATGAGAGCCCGGGCCTTTTCCAATAGTAAACAATTCTTGTAGTTCTCTTCCATAATTTTCATCTGGGGCTTTCTTTACATTATTGTTGCCATTTAAATAGCGAAGCATGTTTGGGTCAAGCGTAATTGCTTTTACCATTTCTTTAAAATTGCCCAATGCATATTTTCGTAACAATACATTGTGCAAATAACTCCATGTTGGATTATCAACATGATTTACTTCAGTAGAAAAATGATTATGCCAAAACAAAACCATTTTTTCTTGTAATGTTTTATTTTGATTTAACATCAATCCAATCCACCAAGCTTTTAAAGAATTTTTTCTTTTGCCAATTTCCATTCCTGTTTGTTTGGTGGCATTAATCCAAGTTTCTCCAGCTTTTATTTCCGGATCAGTATATTTATCATCATTATAATTATTCAACGGCGGATTAGGTTCTGATTCTTTAGTATCAAGCAACTCATTAATTGTTTTTCGTAGAGATTTTTCTGCAAAATAATCTACATCTTCTTTCTTAGCACCAAACATGGTGCGTTTTAATAAATGAGCGGCTTGTGTTTTATTCCATTTGCCCCTGTATTTTTTGATACCGCTATTAATTGGAGGAATTTCCATCAGACTGGATTAATTTATGATAGATGATTTAATTTATGTTTGAATGAAATTAATGGAATAAGTTTAAAACTTATATTCATAAAAATAAAAAAAGAGGCAATTAACCTCTTTTTTTATTTATTCTTATTTATTTAATCATAATTCTCTGATCCAAATATTTTTAAAACTAATAGGTTCACTATTATCTCCATGCGCTTGCAATTTTATTGGACAAGCACCATGCTTTTTATAGTATGGTAAACCAATCCATCTTGTTTCACCTTTCAATTCAACTGCATTTTGAACTAATACGCCATTATGCAATGCTGTAAGTTTAGCTGGTGTCTTCAAACTACCGTCATCATTGAATGTTGGCGCTGTCCATATCACATCAAATGTTTGCCATTCACCTGGTTTTCTGCAAGCATTTGCCAAAGGAATAAATTGTTTATACACACTACCAACTTGTCCGTTTGTATAAGTCTTATTATTGTAATTGTCTAAGATTTGTAATTCATAACCTAAATCACCACCACCTGTTGATGCTAAAAATAATCCGCTGTTACCTCTTAACTGACCTTCGCCAGAAATATTTTCAGGGATTCGATATTCTAAATGCAATTGATAATTTGTGAATGATCTTTTTGTTTGAATATTACCTGATTTTTTATTAACTGTAATGATTCCATTTTCAACAAACCAATTTGCAGGTTTAGAAATATTATTCGTTAAAACCCACTCATCTAAATTCTTTCCATCAAATAATATAATTGCATCGGATGGTGCACTGTTATTATTTCCTGGCGTTACTATTGGCGGAACAGGACTATAGATTTCTGTCTTTGCAGCTGAATCGGAAGGACTCATTCTTTGTGCATCAACAATTGTAACCCCTAAAATAAATAAAATTGAGAAAATTATTTTTTTCATATTACAAGCTTTTTATGAAAGTAAAATTTATTTATGTAGTTTGAAAAATTATTTCTTTTTCTTTTTAGAAACTTCAGTTTCTTCTTTTTTTGCATTCAATATCCACTCAAAATCCAATTGTCGTTTATCTAAATTAGCAGCCACTAATCTAACAGTAACCTTATCTCCCATCCTGAATTGCCTGCCGCTTCTTCTTCCTACTAAACAATAATCACTTTCTATTAATCTAAAATCATCATAATCACTTAAACTAACAATACTTACTAATCCTTCACATTTATGTTCAACAGTTTCAGCAAAAAAACCAAAACTTGTAACACCACTCACAACCGCTTCAAACACTTCGCCCACATGGCTTTTAAGAAATTCAACTTGTTTATATTTATTGCCATCACGTTCACATTGCATAGCAGCTCTTTCTCTTTCGCTGCAATGTCTGCACTTCTCCTCCATCTTTTTGTCAATAATAATTTTATCAGTCAAAACACTTTGTAACACACGATGTACCAACACATCGGGATAACGCCGAATAGGCGAAGTAAAATGTGTATAATATTCAAAAGCTAAACCATAGTGACCAATATTTTCTGTTGTATAAACCGCTTTAGCCATCGTGCGAATACCTAATTGTTCCAATACATGTTGTTCAGGTTTGCCTTTAACATCCAACAACATTTTATTAAAACTAAATGCAATTTTTTCAGGAGATGAAATATCAAATTTATGACCATACTTTTTTGCAAACTCAATAAATGGTTTTAATTTATCTTCATCCGGTTGATCATGCACACGATAAGGAAAAGGAATATTTTTTTGATTGATTTTTATTTTTGCAACATTCTCTGCAACAGTTTTATTGGCCAATAACATTAACTCTTCAATTAATTGATTGGCTTCTTTACTTTCTTTTATAACAATACCAATAGGTTTACCTTTTTCATCTAATTTAAATCTTACTTCCTGCGAAGAAAAATTGATGGCACCTGATTTAAAACGTTGTTTGCGCAAACGTTGAGCAATATTATGTAACAACAAAACTTCGTCAACATATTTTCCTTCTTTTGTTTCAATAATTTGTTGCACATCTTCGTACGCAAACCGTTGATCGGAATGAATAACCGTTTTACCTAACCAATATTGTTGAACATCGCCTTTATCATTCATTTGAAAAATGGCAGAGAAAGTAAATTTATCTTCATGCGGACGCAATGAACATAACTCATTCGAAATTCTTTCAGGTAACATCGGATTTACTCTATCCGGTAAATAAACACTTGTTGCACGCTTATAAGCTTCTTCATCCAACGCAGATTCAGGTTCTACATAATAACTTACATCAGCAATATGAACACCAATTTCATAAGAACCATTTTTTAAATACCGAAATGAAATTGCATCATCAAAATCTTTTGCATCTGCAGGATCAATAGTGAATGTTAATATATCTCGGCAATCTCTTCTATTCTTAATTTCTTTTTTATCTAAGATATCAGGAAGCCTTGCTGCATCTTCTAATACATTATCCTCAAATGTAAGCGGGAAGCCGGCTTCAGTTAATATTTCTTTCATTGCAGCGCCATTTATATCTTCTTCACTCATGATGCTCACAACCTCACCAATTGGTTTTTTATCGCCTTTCTCCCATTGAACTAATCTTACTACTACTTTGTCTTTATTCTTTGCTCCTTTTAATTTGAATAATGGAATAAATAAATCCGGCATTGGTTTATCAGAGATCGGAATAAAGAATGCAAAATTTGTTGATAGTTGAATATGACCGATAAATTCTGTTTGTTTTCTTTGCAGTACTTCTGTAATTCGCCCTTCTTTTTTTTTGGTGATTGAATTTTCTTTTATCACTTTAACTCTAACAGTGTCGCCGTTTAAAGCAGTATTAAAATCGCCGGGACGAACTAAAATATCGCCAACACTTTCTCCTAACACAACATAACCAATTCCTGAACGTGTTACTTCTAATACACCTTTCATTGCTTGTTGAGCAGATGATTTATGTGTTGTATGTTTTTGTTTTTTCTTTTTACTCATTTGTTTGGATTGAAACTAAAATTTCTGATAAATGAAATTACAGTTGCATTAAATTGTTCGCCTTCATTAAATAAAAATTGATGTCTGATAGGCAATACATACAATGGAATTTCTTTCAATTCATCTTTAAATTTTGTTAAGCGCACATCATCATTCTCAGTGGTAAGAATCAT
>CAILAF010000180.1 GCA_903832075.1 uncultured Chitinophagaceae bacterium | reverse complement strand
GTTGTGAAAGGGACTTTGAATCATCACCATAACTGGATAATTTGGCTTTAATTACAGTTGTGTCTCCTAGTGTGACATTAGAAATGGACACAGAAGAAGTCTTTTTTAAATTTGAACTGTTATCCCTACTATCATCTTTAAGTTTGTCGACTTTGACAACTTTTCCTTCTTTAATTTCAACACCATAAAGCGGTTTACTGTTTATGCTTTTATTTATGGGCACCTCTAAAAACCAACTGTTAATATAATTACCTGATTGTTAATAACTTAACTTGTTTTCATTGCTGATTATTTTTTACATTTGAATAAATAAAAAATAGCGTATGAAAAATGTAAATCCACTTGGTTTATTTGATGAACACTTCATTTTAGAACGGTTGACAAAATTGAATGACCCATTGATAAAACTCAACAGGTATATTGACTGGAATATTTTTTCACCGATCTTAGACCAGGCATTAATTGATTTTGAAAAAGATAAAACAAAAGGAGGGCGTCCTCCATTTGACCGGCTGATGATGTTCAAAGTATTAGTACTACAAGGCATTTACAACTTATCAGACGATCAGATGGAATTTCAAATTACTGACCGCAGAAGTTTTATGCGTTTTTTAAAATTGAAACCAAGTGATAAAGTACCTGATAGCAAAACCATCTGGTACTATAGAGAAACATTGATAGAAAAAGGTGTGATAGAAAAATTATTTGAACAATTTAACACAACTTTAGATCACCAAGGTGTGTTTGCAAATGAAGGACGCATGGTAGATGCCAGTTTTGTTGAAGTGCCACGTCAGCGAAATACACGAGAAGAAAACAAAGAAATAAAAATAGGGCAAACCCCACAAGCATGGAAAGAAAAACCTCATAAGCTATCACAAAAAGATGTTGATGCTCGTTGGACAAAGAAAAACAATGCTACTTTTTACGGATACAAAAACCATGTAAAGGCCGATACAAAAACTAAACTTGTTATTGATTACCTTGTAACAAATGCATCCGTGCATGATTCGCAAGCATTAGAGTATTTGCTTAATGAAAAAGATAAAGAACAAGAACTCTATGCAGATAGTGCTTATACAGGTGAGAATCAACAAAAAGTGATTGCTGAAAAAAAGATGAAAAATAAGGTTCACGTAAAAGGGTACCGGAATAACCCATTAACAGAAAAACAAAAAAATGACAACACGGAAAAATCCAGAACACGTGCACGGGTAGAACACATTTTTGGTTTTGTCGAAAATAGCATGAATGGCTCAATCGTAAGAACAATAGGTATAGTTAGAGCAGAAGCAAAAATAGGAATGATGAATTTAGTGTACAATATTTTTCGTTGTATTCAACTAAAAAAACAAATTATGATGGGATAGGTATGTTCAGATATGAAAAACAAACAAAAAAATCATAAATTATTACCGCTATTGAGAAATAGGTGTGTAAAAATTTTGTTTTTAGAAAAGTCAGCTATATATTTGTATTAAACAACGGCATCAAAATTAGTTTTTAGAGGTGCCCTAAAGATAAATTTTACAAACTTCAACTAATCCAAACAACATTCAAAACCAAACTCGAAAGAGCTGC
>CAILAF010000179.1 GCA_903832075.1 uncultured Chitinophagaceae bacterium | reverse complement strand
TTTTTCAGATATAAAAAAAGTGCATTCCCCCTTAAATTGATGCCTAATACAAATTTCTCCAATTACAATATTGGGCAATGTGTAAACAAATAATGCAGGGCTAGCAATGCTTTTAGCAGTTTCATAATATTTCATATCAGTGTCCAAACTACTACTTGCATTTGCAAAAACGACTCCGATTTCTTCAGGTTTATATTTTCCCTCCGTAAAACAATCTTTTAATAAAATTTCACTTGCCAACCATCCAATTTTACTCAAATTATCCATTTTATAAAATTTTGGATACATGATTTTAAGATCATTGTAAAAAGAAAGCAAAAAACCAGACAATGAAGCATCTCTATTTTCAAATACTTTTTTCGCATTTTTATAAACAGCATGATTCCTGATTATACAACTGGCAGTGATATATTTATACACTAATAAAATTTATTAATAATTAGGTAATTTATTCAATTAGCGAATCTCTTAGCGTTATAGTACGTGCCAGTTTTTGCAAAATTGTTTTATGCTCCTTAACATAAGGGTTACTGACATCCCAAACATAGCCAGCCAAAACAGAGCATATCATACTTTTTATACTTGGATCCTGATTATTTGCAAAGAAAATAGTGTCCAATGTACCCTCGTACCATGCCACTACATAAGATCGAAAAGTGTCAACCCCTTGCATCATAGGTTCGGTATATTCTTTATTCCAGTCAATGTGTTCTCCATTCAATTTACGAATAACCAAATGCGATGCCAATTGGCTTGAAACTGTTGCAAGGGTAACGCCTGATGAAAACACCGGGTCTAAGAATTCTGTAACATTGCCAGTAAGCACAAAACCGTCTCCGTAGAATATTGAGGAAGAGGCCGACCAGGACTCTAAAATTTTGGGTTCAAAAATCATTTTCACATCCTTCATACGCTCACTTAAATAGGATTCAGTAGCAATCAATGCTCTGAGCTGTTCTTCAGTACTGCCACCAAATTTTCCAAAAAAATCTGGTTCACTTACGAAGCCAACTGAAGTGTTGCCATTAGAAAATGGAATTACCCAAATCCATGTCCTTTGATCATATACAATAATAGTTATTCTATTGGGTTCATCATCCAAGGAACGCTTTGAATCCTTAATATGAGAAAATATAGTTTTTCGGGGAATAAGATGCGATTGCCTGTTAAGATTAAATAAGTTGGGAATAACCCTTCCATAACCACTTCCATCAACAATAAACTTTGCTTCAATTTGTGATTTATTTCCTTCTATGTCTTCCACGAAAGTTACTGAATTGGAACCATTAAATTCAATGCCTGTAACAGTTGTTTCGTAATTTATAATCACACCCATTTTCTCAACAGTATCGGCAAGAATTTTGTCAAATTCACCTCTTGGAACCTGCCAAGTCCAATTCCATCCATAAGTAAACTGGTCAGCAAAAAAATAATCACATACTTTCCCATTTTTTACAAACTTTGCCCCGAATTTTTCTTGAAAACCTGCTGCTTTTATAGCTTCCAAAAAACCTGCTTCGTTTAATGCTTCCATACATCGTGGTAATAAACTTTCGCCAATCACAAATCGTGGAAACTTTAATTTTTCTACAATCATTACTTTAAATCCTGCCTTATTAATAATAGAAGCAGCAATAGTCCCAGAAGGGCCAGCACCAATTACCAATACATCTACTTTATTTTTTTTCATTAATTAATGTTTGTTTTTTTCTTACATTTTAATAGTGTTTGACTCAACCCTATTTGATTTATCTCTTCTTCGATAGAAAAACCTGCTTTTTCAATGCAAGCAAAAAAAACTTCTGCACTATACATTTGGCTATTTCCATTGGCAATTGCAGTAAAATAAAGCGAAGTCTGTTGTAAACAAAATGAAGCAACTTCAAATCTTTGCTTGTCCCAGAAAGGTTCCAGAATAATTACATATCCATTTACATCAAGTGCTTCAAAACATTTCTTTAAAATAGAAACAATCTCGTCCTCAGAAAAACAATCAAGAAATTGGCTCATCCAAATGATATCAAAATTTTTAGGAAATTCCACACAATCATCTAAAATATTTCCAGAAATAAAAGAAACTCTTTCACTTAATCCACAAGCTGCTACTTTTTCTCTTGCCACATTTAATTGTCCAGGAAGATCCATAATAGTTACATGAACATAGGGTGAAAAAATAGAAGATGCTATAGCCCATTTACCTGTATTACCACCAAGATCTAAAACCTTTTTACTATCATTATTATTATATACGATTGGCAAAACAATGGGGAAGGCATCATCAGAAAAATAATGATCAAATGCAAACCAGCTTTCCTGAACATTTTTTGGCAATTTTGATAACCCCTCATAAATCGTGTGCCATTCTCCAAACTCTTTAAGTCCAATTGGTTTTCCCATTTTAATACTTTCATCAAGATAAAAAAGTCCTTTATAATTAACATCATGAATAAAATCCATGTTGATCTTAGTTAATGGATCATTTAGTATAAAATACCCAGTTTTCCCTAAAGTGTACCTTTTATCATTTAAAAGCACCAAATCAAGGCTTAATCCTGATTCTAACAAAACTCTGACCCCATATATTGGCAACTTTAGTTTTGTTGCGATTTCAGATATAGTTAACCCCGTTAAACTGTTTTCGTCAATCAACTTTAATATGCCCGTATTTCGAAGTACTCTTGCTGC
>CAILAF010000178.1 GCA_903832075.1 uncultured Chitinophagaceae bacterium | reverse complement strand
TTTAATAAATTTTGTAAAACAATTTTTTAGGAATGGCATAAAAAATTGGTCGAATAAAAAAGCATATATTTTTTTTATTGTATTATTAGTTAATCAAGTTTCTATTTCACAAGATTTAGGAAATTTGGGTTCAATATCAAAAGGGTTTGATAAAAACAGTTTGTTTCATCTTTCTGGTGGATTAAGCGCAAATGCACTCTACACGGGAGGTTCAGATGCTTCAGGTAGAGATCCTTTTAATTGGGTAATTGCAGGTAATGTAAATGTAAATTTGTTTAAACAAATTAATCTTCCATTTTCATTAAGCGTAACAAATGTTGGAGCAGGGTATAATTATCCAACTCCTCCAAATAAAATTTCACTGAACCCAACTTATAAGTGGGTAACTGCGCATATAGGAGATGTAAACATGAGCTTTTCACCATATACTTTAAATGGTCATGTTTTTACAGGTGTTGGATTTGATTTTGCCCCACAAGGTAGAATTAAAGTGAGTGTTATGTATGGTCGTTTACAGAAAGCAGTTGAATATGATTCAACCAATCCAAATTTTAAATCTGCTACTTACGAACGATATGGTTATGGAACCAAAATATCATATTCAAAAGAAAAATATGAATTGGGAATGATTGTTTTTGCTGCAAAGGACAATTACAATTCTTTACAATACAAACCCGATAGTTTACAAATATTTCCTCAACAAAATTTAATTACGAGTTACAATCTTATTTTACATCCAAATAAAAATCTACAATTTAGCAGCGAATTGGCTACAAGCATATTTACTACTGATATTAGAGGAGACGGTGTATCAGAAAGTAAAGTAAATCAAATTCTTCATTTCTTTTATAATACAAAAAATACAACCACCTTTAATAAGGCATTGAAAATGCAGCTCAACTATAATTTTAAAAAATCAATAATAGGAGTTGGATATGAAAGAATTGATCCGGGCTATCAAAGTTTAGGAACTTACTTTTTTGCTAATGATTTAGAAAATGTTACATTAAATTTATCACAAATTCTTTTCAACAATAAGCTTACTTTCTCCGGAAATATTGGTACACAAAGAGATGATTTGAGTGGAATAAAATCTTCTTCAAACAATCGTTTCATAGGGTCATTAAATATTAATTATACTCCGTCGCAAAAATTACTCACAAGCTTCAGTTATTCGAATTTTAAAACATTCATGTATGTAAAACCATTGTATTTAAACATTACGCCAATTACGCCAATACCAAATTCTGATACAATGAACTTTAAACAGGTTTCAGAAAACATAAACATGAATGTTAATTATGTTATTAAAAATAATTCTTCCATAAATCAAACCGTGAATTTTAATTTTAGTTATCAGGATGCAAATAATTTACAAGGCGGCGTTACGCAGCCAAATGGTGCTACAGAATTTTATAATACCATTGCCGGATATAATGTATTGTTTGTGCCGAAAGGAGTTAGCTTAAACTTTTTATTTAATTATAGTTTAAGTTCAGCAAGTGGAGTAAATAATACTGCATATGGACCAACCATTGCAATTACTTCCAAAGTTTTAAATAAAAAAGTAAACTTAACTTTTTCATCTTCATATAATGCAACAGGCAATACAAATGGTGCGGTAACTTATGCGGTGTTGAATAATAGATTATCAGCCACATGCACTTTAAAGAAACATAATTTGCAGGTAAGTATTATTCATCAAGAAAGAGATGGTTCGGATAATTCAAAATCAAGTACTATTATTGGAAATATAGGCTATAATATTGCTTTTTAAAAATGATTATTTGGAAAGTATTTGATGTAGCATTGTTTAAAATTAAGTAGCAAACAAGAAAACCATAAATGAAAATAAAAGAAGAGTAGTTTAGATTATGCCAAAAATTAAATTTATTGAAACTTCTCAAGAACAATACCTAATAAAATCAACCCATAAATGGTTAAATTCTTCTCCTGTCCTCGCTAAATGTGTTATTTTCTTTAATAATATTATTGTTGAAAATAACAGTTTTTGTTTTTAAAAGAATAGAACATTTACTTCAATGTTGCTTTATCAATTTGCTCTTGATAAAGCTTTTCAAATGCTGTTGTAGTTGTGTTGATATTATGCAGTTGAACAAATTCAATACTTTTTTCGCGCATTTTATAATATAACTCATCATTAGAAATGATCTCTACAATATGTTTAACCATTGAAGAGATATCACCTTCTTCATACAAATATCCATTGGCGTTTTCTTTAACCAACTCTATTAATGCTGCTGCTTTTACAGCAATTAAAGGTAGTCCAGAAGCCATTGCCTGAATAGTTACTAAGCTAAGGAGCTCTGCAATACTTGCAATGATGAAACATCTGCTCAACTTATAAAAGAAAGGTAAATCCTCATCGGGAACAAAGCCTGTGAAAATAACTTTATCAGCAATGCCTAACTCATTTGTAAGTTGTTCAAGCGATTCTTTTTTTGTTCCTTTTCCAACAATCACAAATCGAAAATCAATTTGCTTTACTGCAATAGCAACTGCCTGTAGAATTTCTTCAACACGTTTTTCGGGATCTAATCTGCCAACATATAATAATATCGGTTTGTCGGGAATATGATATTTTTCTTTGATTGAATCGGTATTCCCAAAAGGATTAAATCTTTCAAAACTTATACCGCTTGAAATAGCCTTTACTTCTACTTTCAATCTTGGGCGAATTAGATTTGCACCTGTTTCAGTAGGGGTAGTAACAATTTGTACCTGATTATAAATTTTTGAAAAATCTTTCCATAAAAAATTTTCCACACGTTCTTTCAATTTTTTTCCATGCACCAATACACTAATGTTCTCGGGCATAAAATGATTAGTTGCTACAATTGGTATATGTAGTTTTTTATTCACTTCTATAACCGCCTTGCTAATTAAAAAATGATCTTGTATATGTATGATATCAGGATTAAAATTTTTGATGATGGTTTTAATCTTCGACTTTAACAATAAAGGAATTGGGATACGAATGGTAGGATATAACAAGACCGAGAAGGATGCCAAACCATACACATCAAGGTCATCAATTTTTTTTTGATAATCATAATTTGTTCCTGAGGGGGCAATAACGGCTATCTGATGTCCTCTCTCTTGAAGTATAGGTCCAATGCGGCAAACAAAATAATATACGCCATTAATATGCGGATAATAAGTATCTGAAACAAAAAGAATTTTCATATTTTTTTTCTGATTGATTGGATAAAATATAATACTATAAATGCCAAAGCAACAACTATTGTAAATGCTGCAAAGAAGTTAAGATATTGACTAATTCGCTGATAAGCATTTCCAAATAATAAACCTAAACCTAAATAAAAAATATATTGCAATGCAGATGTAATTAAACAAATTCTTATAAATCTTAAATAAGGAATTCGCACATTGCCGGCAATATAAATTCCTGCAACACCTATTCCAAGAATAATTTTTGATAGAGAGATGGTTTTGTTTGGATTAGCATCAAAATAGGATTTTACTTTATCAATATTATCATATTTGACTCCTATAATAGTAGCTATTTTTTTTACAAACTTTGGCACTCCCCATCTGCCTAAAGAATAACAAAGAGAATCACCAATAATATCTCCAAAAACAATGATTGGATAACATATAAATGGATTCAAGAAACCTCCCATACATAAGAAACCTGCTATCACAGCTAATATGGGTCCTTCAACAATAGCTAATGGAAATAAAATTAAATACTTGTATTGCGTTAATAAATAAAAAATATTTTCCAATTAGAAGGTTTTAAGCTAAAAGTAAATAACCTAACATTACCGTATAATTATTTCTTCATAAATTCATTAAAATACTTCGCCGAGATTACCAACAAAACCTTTTGAGCCTTTAGTGCCGAAGCCATAATCAAGACAGGCATTGGTTCCTGAGAATTTATTGAATTTAATTCGTAAGCCTATACCAAACCCCGGCAACAATATTTCAAATTTATTGCTAATTAATTCTGAAACAGATTCTGCATTTCCAAATACAACACCTCCCAATAATCCGTTCTTTGAAATATTAAATCGCAATTCAGCTTCTAAATCAATCATCTTTTTTCCAATAAATCTGCTTTGCTCATAACCTCTACCGGTATTATTATAAGTGTCAGAACCTGTTCCGGGCAAATTTAAATATGGCGGATTACCATTCAAAGTTAAAACACTATAAAACCATACTGCTAAAGTTGTTTTTAAAGGTGTTTTAAAATATCTTCTGATATCAAACATCATACTATTCCAATTTGAAGTTGCACCAAGAAATTTTGTGTTTTGTACAAATTGAAGATTTGCATAAAAACTTCCTCCTTCAGGATCTATGGAATTTTCTCTTGAATCATATACAATATTAAATGTAATACCGGAAGAAGTAGATGCATTGCTGTAACCATATTTTTCAAAATCAGTAATTCGGCCAGGCTGAACACTTTCTTCTTTTATATTCCAATAATGATCGTACTGATAGCCCAATCCTAAATAAATATTTCTTCTAACTTTTCTTAATAATATTTCATAAAGTCGCAAGTATTCATAAGCTACAGTGTATTTATCATTCAATGTAGTATAACCGCCAATGCCATAAGTATCTTGCGGATAATTTAAATAACGCCAATCTCCCAATAAATTAAATTTATTACCCGGTGTCCAAATTGAAGATTGAATTGGCAATATGAACTGCTGATTTTGTGTATACTTAATGGCACCAAGAAAAGAAGAAGTATTGGTTTGTTGTTTTACGCTTGTTTTAAAAGCTACATTACCTGCAATGCCGGGAGAGAAACCTGTGGCAATAGTATATTCCACAACCGGCGCTACAGAAAAGTATAAATTGGTATTTATATTTCCTGTGCTGTCTGATCGCGTATCCGGATTCTTTTTTAAAAGTTTGTAAACAATATCAATCAAATCTTTTTGACTTTTAAAATACAAATCGTTTTTTGGTGTTATAGAATCTTTTGCATTTTCTGAAATGACTGAATTTACTTGTGCTTTTACACTAAGATTGAAACAGAAAATGATAACTCCAATACTGATAAAATAAATATAGTTTAATAACGATTTTTTTTTCATGTGTAAGCTCCTCTCAAAGTTGCGCCAGTTAAAAGTATAAAAATAGTTGTTTTAATTTTTTTATTACTTAGTATAAAGTTGAGGATGCGATTATTTATAAACAAGTAACGGTTTGCGGCAAGCCTTTTGTTGGCAATAGTACCATTACGAAATTTTGTGACCACCGAAAAAAATTTACTTATGATTAGAGGGTTTGACATTCTGTTGTTTTATCCCTGTTGTGTCCTTTTTTTTTGATAAAAGGAGATTGGAAATGGAATCTACTTGTGATTGTAAGTTTTGTAGTTTTAATCTTGTGTTTTCTTGTAGGGTGTTTGATTTGGAAAGACGCTCTTCTGCTTTTATTGAAT
>CAILAF010000177.1 GCA_903832075.1 uncultured Chitinophagaceae bacterium | reverse complement strand
TCAATTTTTAGAAACTGTTACACATATTATTCCAATGTATGTAACAAGAAGTTTAGGGGGTGCATTATACATTTCTGGTGTGTTTGTAATGATTTATAATATTTGGAAAACAATTGCTCAAGGAAGTCTTATTGAGAATGAAGAAGCAGAAGCTGCACCATTGTCAAAAGTTGTAGAAACTCACGGAAAACAATATTGGCATAAATGGATTGAAAGAAGACCAATTCAAATGTTGATATTAAGTTTAGTATTAGTTGCAATTGGTGGTTTATTAGAATTGATTCCAACTTTCTTGGTGAAGAGTAACATTCCAACTATTGCATCTGTTAAACCATATACACCACTTGAATTACAAGGAAGAGATATTTATATACGTGAAGGATGTTACTTATGTCATTCACAAATGGTTCGTCCTTTCCGTGATGAAGTTGCTCGCTATGGCGAGTATAGTAAAGCCGGTGAATTTGTTTATGATCATCCATTTCAATGGGGAAGTAAAAGAACCGGACCAGATTTAGCTCGCATTGGCAGTAAATATCCCGATAGTTGGCATTATAATCATATGCTTGATCCGCGTAGCATGAGTCCTGGTTCTATCATGCCTAATTATCCATGGTTATATAAAAACGATTTAGATACAGCCATAACACCTGCAAAGATAAGAGCCATGCAAACATTAGGCGTACCATATCCGAATGGATTTGATAAAATCGCTAATGATGATTTGCAAGCACAAGCAAAAAAAATTGCTGATGGTTTGAGAAACGATGAGCAGATTAAAAAGCTATCTGCTGTAAATGAGGATATGGATCTGAATAATATTCAAAAGAAAGAAATTATTGCATTGATTGCATATCTGCAAAGAGTAGGAACAGATATTAAAGGAGAAAAAAAGCAAACTGCATCTATTCAATAATTAAATAGAAAAGTTATGACAGAGTTTGAAAAATTTAAGCATTTCTGTGAAAACGTTTTAGGCGTAGATGCCTATGCTGCAGGATCATTTATTATTTTCTTTTCTATTTTTATGTTTGTACTTTTTTGGGCATTCAAAGCCGATAAAAAAATGTTGGATGAAATTAATAATCTGCCTTTATCAAATTAAAAACTAACGTTAAAATAATCAGCATGAAAAATTTGTTTGAAAGATATAATTGGTTAAAAAAAGTAAGTATAGCAGCTTCTATATTTGTTATTCCTTTTGGTGCATTTGCAGCAGGTCCGCCTGCCACTTCAGAACTTTCTAATCCTTTAGCAATTGTAATGTTAATATTAATTGTTGCATTATTATTGGTGATTGCTTTATTGTCAAATGTTGTAATGGGTGCAGCAGATCTTTACTTACAAAGATTTAAAGAAGAAAAGAAAAAATCAGCAGATGCTTCTGTAGGTAAAATTGTAACAATACTAGTATTGTGTTTATTTAGTTCAACATTATTTGCGCAAGCACCTACAACAGCTGTGGCAACAACTGATTCGTCAATTGCCGGATTATCTGCTGTTTCATTTTATTCTTTGTTAAGTGTTTTATTGTTAGAGGTAGTCATCATACTTGCATTATTGTATAACTTAAAATCTTTATTGAAAAAAGAAACAATTGCAATGAAAGGTGAAGCAAGTGAGAAAGACGTTGTTAATGAAAGTTCATTTGTAACTTGGTGGGATAAGTTTAATAGCTTTAAACCAATTAAAGAAGAAGCATCAATTGATTTAGGTCACGATTATGATGGTATTCGCGAATTGGATAATCGTTTACCACCATGGTGGTTATATGGATTTTATTTATGTATCATTTTTGCAGGTATTTATTTATATCGTTATCATGTTGCTCATTCAGCACCTTTAAGTGCAGAAGAATTAAAAATAGAAATGAAAAAAGCGGATGATGAAAAACAAGCTTATCTAAAGAAGGCAGCGAATAATATTGATGAGAATACCGCAAAATTATTAACCGATCCTAAAGATTTAGAGGCAGCTAAAGCAATATTTTCAACCATCTGCGCTGCTTGTCATAGACCTGATGCCGGTGGTTTAGTAGGACCAAATTTAACTGATGATTATTGGTTACATGGCGGAAGCGTGAAAGATATTTTTAAAACAATTAAATACGGTTATCCTGATAAAGGAATGAAGAGTTGGAAAGACGATTATTCTCCATTGCAAATTGAACAATTAGCAAGTTATATAAAAAGTTTACGTGGAACTAATCCGCCAAATCCAAAAGCTCCGCAAGGAACTTTATATACCGAAACAAAATGATTTGGTTCTTAGAATAATTGAATTCTGGCAATCAAACTAAGCTGAGATTAAAACCAAAGTCTGCAATTTAAAATCTGCGGACTTTTTTCAACGATGAGCAACATTAAACACATTAACGAAATACAAACTGAAAGTTTTAGAGACCATATTGCAACAGTAGATGAATCGGGGAAACGGAAATGGATATATGCTCATAAGCCCAAAGGAAAATTTTATAAGATACGAAGTGGATTAAGTTATTTATACTTTATTATTTTTTTTGGTTTACCATTTATTTATATTGATGGAAGACCTTTATTCATGTTCAATGTTCCTGCAGCAAAATTTATTTTATTTGGTAGAATTTTCTGGCCGCAGGATTTTTTCATTTTTGGTTTAACGATGATCACTTTTGTGTTTTTCATTATTTTGTTTACTGCTGCTTTTGGAAGATTGTTCTGCGGTTGGGCCTGTCCGCAAACAAATTTTATGGAAATGATGTTTCGCAAAGTTGAATTCTTTGTATTAGGTGATGCTGCTGCACAAAAACAATTAGACAATGCTCCTTGGAACGGGAAAAAAATATTTAAAGTTACGCTTAAGCATATTTTATTTTATTTATTATCATTCATCATTGCCAATTTTTTTCTTGCTTATATCATCAATATAAATGAATTAGAAAAAATAATTACTGAACCTATTAGTCAGCATAGTGTTGGTTTTGCTACTATTGTTGTTTTTAGTGCTGTGTTTTATGCAGTGTATGCTTTTTTTAGAGAACAAGCATGTACGGTTGTTTGTCCTTATGGAAGATTGCAAAGTGTTTTGTTAGATAAAAATTCTATGATCGTTGCATACGATTATAAACGTGGTGAACCAAGAGGAAATTTTAAAAAACATGCCGATGAACAATTAGGAGATTGTATTGATTGCTTTCAATGTGTAAGAGTTTGCCCAACTGGTATTGATATTCGCAATGGCGTTCAAATGGAATGTGTTGGTTGTACCGCTTGTATTGATGCATGCAATGTTGTAATGGATAAAATAGATAAGCCAAGAGGATTAGTAAGATATGCATCAGAAAATTCAATTGCCAATGGCGAGCGTTTACATTATACAATAAGAATGAAGCTATACACAGTTTTATGTTTGTTAGTATTATCTGTCTTAAGCATTATTTTAATAAATAGAAAAGATATTGATGCAACAATTATGCGTACGCCCGGAATTTTATATCAGGAAAGAGGTGCTGATAGTGTTTCTAATTTGTATAATATTAAAGTAATAAATAAGTCAGTAAAAGATGTTCCTTTAACAATTAAATTAGAAGATGGGATCGGCAGAATTGAAGTGATTGGAAAGCCGTACATTGAAGTGGTAAAAGAAGGACAAGGGTCGGGTTCATTTTTTATTGTACTTCCGAAAAAATTAATTAAAGAAAGAAGTACAAAAGTCTTATTAGCTTTATATGAAGGCGATAAAAAAATTACTGTTATTAAAACAAATTTTCTTAGTCCTGTTTCTGAATAGTTTTATCATCAAATAAAAAATATTTGTATGAATTGGGGTTATAAATTAATGCTGGTATTTATTGTGTTTGCGCTCTTAATTGGAACGTTAGTATATAAATCTATTAATACGAAATATGATTTAGTTAGCAAAGATTATTATAAAGATGAATTGCGTTATCAGGAAAGAATTGATAGAACAAGTAATGCAGATTCAATTTCTGCAGTAGCTATAACTCAGGATAATACGAATCTTATTATTCAACTTCCCAAAGAACAAATTGGTTTTAAAACCGAAGGTGAAATATTGATGTATTGTAAGACTGATGCCGATAATGATGTGCAGTTTAGTTTACAAACAGATAGTACAGGTAAACAATTAATTGATAAAAAGAAATTGCACAAAGGCGCTTATCAATTAAAATTAACTTGGCAAACCGACAAGAAAAAATTTTATAACCAGCACGATATTTTTATTAAATAATGAGTTGGGAATTATTTATATCTGGGTTTGCACTTGGACTTATCAGTAGTTTTCATTGTATTGGAATGTGTGGTGCATTTGCATTTGCTTTACCTACAAACCATTTATCTTTTGCAAAGAAGATAAGTGGCATTTTATTATACAATGCAGGAAGAGTTACTACTTATTCTTTATTAGGATTGATATTTGGCTTAGCAGGCAGGCAAATTTATTTAGGCGGGTTTCAGCAAAAACTATCCATTCTTATTGGTGTAATTATTTTGATTGTGATACTTCAATCTTTTTTTAACAAAACGGTTTTTCATATCAAATTTATTGATCAGTTTAATGGTCGAATTCAACAAACTATTTCTTCTTTCATTAAAAAAACAAAATTCTACGATTTTTTTGCAATTGGATTGGCTAATGGTTTGTTGCCATGTGGTATGGTCTATTTTGCTATTACAGGTGCTTTGGTAGCAGGCAGTATTAGTGGTGGTGTTATGTTTATGGCATTTTTTGGTTTGGGAACAATGCCTTTAATGATTTCAATTTCATATTTTGGTCTCGTGGTAAATCTTTCTATTAGAAACAATATAAAAAAGGCGATGCCTTTTTTTATGTGTGCTATGGCTGTATTATTGATTCTTCGTGGAATGAATCTCGGCATTCCTTTTATCAGCCCATTTTTTGAGAATACATCTGCCAGAGTAGTTAGTTGCCATTAAATTTTAAGCATTAACATTTTGTTGGTAAACCCTTGACATTTATTTAGGTCTTTATACTTGTACTTTGTATTGTGAAAGTGAAAATATAGGCAGCGTGGAAAGTTTTTTTGGCATCTTATAGTTGTATTAACACGACTTTTAATCCTTTGGCAAGGATTTTGTTTAGATAAGATAGAAACGATTAATAAACATTTTTCTCATAAGCAGTTAGTTTTGGTTGCGGCCCTGATTTCAATCGGGGCCAATTTTTTTATAAGTGTTGAGCTGCTTTAAGTAATTTTTTTTCTTCCCGATAGAAATATTTT
>CAILAF010000176.1 GCA_903832075.1 uncultured Chitinophagaceae bacterium | reverse complement strand
TGCAACACATTGGCGCTGGATGAAAAAAAAATTAGAACAGAAGCTTGATTAGAATTTAATTCTACCTTCAACAATCTAAACATATTCTTATGAGTAATACAACTTTAATAACAACAAGCAATGCTTTGGAAGGTTATCGAATCAAAAAACAATTAGGCTTGGTTCGTGGAATAACTGTTCGTTCCCGAAGTATTGTTGGTAATATCGCCGGTGGTATAATGACTTTGTTTGGTGGTAAAAGTGCCATCTACACTGAATTGTGCGAAACAGCTCGTGAAGAAGCTTTACAATTAATGATCAAACACGGACAAGATTTGGGATGTAATGCCATAATTAATATGCGTTACGATGCCAATGAAGTAATGAACGGACTTACAGAAGTGTTAGCTTACGGAACCGCAGTTGTTGTTGAACAGATTGACTAACACATTGCAGAAAAATAATTCTCTTTCACTTATTTTTACCAAATGGAATTAATTAATCCCTTGGTAGAAAAATATGCTGCGCAAATTACTTCGCCGGATGATGCGTTATTGAACGAGATTCAACAATACACTTTACATAACCATCCGCATGCAAATATGCTTAGTAGCCATGTTCAGGGAAAATTTTTAACGTTCATCAGCACTATTCTGCAACCAAAATACGTTTTAGAGATTGGAACCTTCGTCGGTTACAGTGCTTTGTGTTTGGCGCAGGGCTTGCAGCCAACCGGAGAACTGCATACTTTGGAATTAAGAGAAGAAGATGCTAACACTGCAAGGAAAAATTTTAGCAAGTCGCAATTGAATAAGAAAATACATTTGCACATCGGAAACGCATTGGAAATATTGCCGACTTTGCCTTTTGTTTGGGATCTGGTTTTTATTGATGCTGATAAAACGAGTTATACAAAATATTATGATATTGTTTTACCAAGGCTAAGTGATAAAGGATTGATCATCGCAGATAATGTTTTATTTCATGGCCAAGTTTTGGAAGAAAATATTTCCGGCAAAAATGCAAAAGCCATTCATTCATTTAATGAACATGTGGTGAACGATGAAACAACAGAACAAGTATTGGTTACTTTGCGTGATGGTTTATTATTGATAAAAAAGAAACAGTGATGCTGAAAAAAAATTTTTCTTTATTGATTGGATGCCTGATGATAACTTTCTCTTTTGCACAAAAAGAAAAAGGTGAAGCATATATAAGTAAGTATAAAAATATTGCTATGAGCGAAATGATGCGCAGCGGTGTTCCTGCTGCTATTACATTAGCACAAGGCATTTTAGAATCTCAATACGGAGAAAGTGATCTCTGCTTGCAATCCAATAATCATTTTGGCATTAAATGTAAAACAGAATGGAGCGGTGATAAAGTTTATCATGATGATGATGCCAAAAATGAATGTTTTAGAAGTTATCCCAGTGCTGAAGCTTCTTTTAAAGATCATTCTGATTTTTTAAGAAACAGACCTTATTACACTTCATTGTTTTTATTAGATCCATCAGATTATGAAAGTTGGGCTTATGGTTTAAAGCAAGCAGGTTATGCAACTGAAAAAGATTATCCGCAGAAATTATTAAAAGTGATCAATGATTATAATTTAAATCAATACACTTTATTGGTATTAAAAACAAAACATAATTTTCCTTCAATAGATGAAACAAGCAACACCACGATTACAAATAGTGTATCGCCTGAATTAAAAGTTGCAAAAGAAGTAAAAGCAAAGCCGGTTGTGATCAATATAAATGAAGTTCAGAAAGAAACAGAAGATACAAGAACTTCACCGGTAACAAAGAAAACTTTCAAAAACATTTCATCATCAAATAATTATCCTGAAGGAGTTTTTACTATCAATCATACTAAAGTATTGTATGCCAAAGCAGGTACTTCTCTCCTTTCATTAGCCAATCAGTTTGATATTTCATTAAGCAAGTTGCTTGACTTTAATGATATGAACGAAGCAGATATCTTGGACAACGGTTCTTTAATTTTTATTGAAAAGAAATTAAAGAAAGGAAGTTCTGATTTTCATGTTGTAGCAAATAATGAAAGCTTATATGATGTTTGTCAAAAGGAAGGAGTACGTTTAGAAAACATTTTAGAATACAACAGTTTAAAAAAGAACATGCAACCATTACCGGGTGAAAAAATTTATCTGCGTATGCTTGCACCAATACATCCAAGAGCAATAACAGTTTCAACAAACACTATCAATAACTCTTCTAAATAAAAAACATGTCATCAATAAAAGTATTGGATAAAACATTTGTTCCTTTCATATCAGAAGAAACAATTAAAAACAAGATCAAAGATTTGGCTGCAAAGTTGAATAAAGAATACGAAGGAAAGAATCCAATTTTTATTGCAATATTGAATGGCTCTTTTATTTTCGCCGCAGATCTTTTTAAAGAATTATCAATAATGGCAGAGATATGTTTTATTAAATTAGCTTCTTATAAAGGCACACAATCTACTGGTCATGTTATTACATCAATTGGATTAGATTCAAATATTACCGGCAGGCATGTTGTAATCTTAGAAGACATTATAGATACCGGTAAAACCATGCACAGTTTTTTGCCGCAAATAAAAAATCAACAACCGGCTTCTTTAAAAGTTGCAGTGTTATTGCATAAACCCGAAGCAACTGAATTTGATATTCCTATTGATTATTGTTGCTTCTCGATTCCAAATAAATTTGTATTGGGATATGGATTA
>CAILAF010000175.1 GCA_903832075.1 uncultured Chitinophagaceae bacterium | reverse complement strand
CAACTTCAAAAGTAAACGTGAGTGATACAGCTGGAATGTTAACGAACTATGCGAAGACATCAGCTATTCCAAATATTTCCGGGAAAGTAAATGTGAGTGATACAACAAACATGTTATCAAATTATTTATCAAGAATAAATGTATTAACAACTTCAAAAGTAAACGTGAGTGATACAGCTGGAATGTTAACGAACTATGCGAAGACATCAGCTATTCCAAATATTTCCGGGAAAGTAAATGTGAGTGATACAGCTACAATGTTAACGAACTATGCGAAGACATCAGCTATTCCAGATATTTCCGGGAAAGTAAATGTGAGTGATACAACAAATATGTTATCAAATTATTTATCAAGAATAAATGCATTAACAACTTCAAAAGTAAACGTGAGTGATACAGCTACAATGTTAACGAACTATGCGAAGACATCAGCTATTCCAGATGTTTCAGGAAAGGTAAACATTGGTGATACATCAAATATGTTATCGAATTATTTATCACGAATCAATACATTAACAACAAATGTTGCAGGGAAAGTAAATGTAAGTGATACAGCTACAATGTTAACGAACTATGCAAAGACATCATCTATTCCAAATATTTCAGGGAAAGTAAATGTGAGTGATACAGCAAATATGTTATCTCCGTATGCAAAAACTTCTAGTCTACAATCATTAAATGGGTATGAGAAGTATACTGATACAGCATCATTGGTATTACCCTATTTAAGAAAAGCTGATACGAGTTTTATGTTGGGTAATCGTTTAAGGATTAGTGATACAACATCAATGCTAACAAATTATAGAACAGGAATCAATACATTAACCACAAATATTGCAAGCAAAGTAAATATTGGAGATACAACAAGCATGTTATCGAATTATTTGTCAAGGGTTAATGCATTAACAACTTCAAAAGTAAATGTGAGTGATACAACAACAATGTTATCAAACTATGCAAGAACATCTAATCTTCCTTCATTAACAGGATATGCAAAGTATAGTGATACTGCATCAATGATATTACCATATTTAAGAAGAACGGATACTGCTTTTATGTTGAGTAATCGTTTAAAAATAAGTGATACAACAACAATGTTATCAAACTATGCAAGAACATCTAATCTTCCTTCATTAACAGGATATGCAAAGTATAGTGATACAGCATCAATGGTATTACCGTACTTGCGAAAAACAGATACTGCTTACATGTTAAGCAATAGAGTTAAAATTTCTGATACCGCAAATATGCTAACACCATATCAAAGAATATCACCTATCATTTCCTCATCTGTATCTGGTGCAACAGTTACATATACAGCTTATAATCCTGGTCTTGGTTATCCACGGGGGCATATGAACATTGGTAATAGTTTGAGTGATTACAATGTAGGTTTTGTAATTGCTCCAACTTACGCGAATAAACCAACTTTTTTAGAAGTATCAACTTATAATGTAGCAAATACAGCCGATAAAGATTTTGTAATGCAAGTTTCACCTACGCAATCTACTTTAACTTCAGAATCTAATAATACGATGACTTTAGCTGCGGGTAATCCAATTTATTTTCAAATTCAACCTTCAAATACACCAACACCTACAGTCGGCTTGATAGTTAATAACGATGTGAATACTTCTACAACAATAGGTTCATCAACAGCAAATACAACCGCTCAGTTAAATGTATTGCATAGAAGTACTTTGCCTGCTGCATGGTTTGATAACCAAATAAGTGTTGGAGCAAATTCAGGATCAACAGGTCAGATATTATTGAATGGAGCAACATCAGGAACAGTTACATTACAGCCGGGCAACACAGCAGGAACATGGAATCTAACTTTACCAACAAATACCGGAACAAATGGTCAAGTTTTGCAAACTGATGGAACCGGTGCAACATCATGGATTAGTACACTAAAGGCAACAGATACTGCATCTATGTTATCCAACTATTTCACAAGTATTAATACATTATCAACTGCAAAAGTTAATGTAAGTGATACATTAGCAATGTTAAGTGGTTATGCTAGAAGTGGAAAATATATTCCATATACCGGTGCAACGACAAATGTGAATCTTGGTACAAATAGTTTAACAGCATCATCTTTAACATTAACATCGGTTCCTCTTGGTACGAATACTGATAGTGTTGCTACTATCAATTCATCAACAGGACAAATAACAAAAACAACTCCATTGGATTTAGTAAAATACGCAGGTGGAATAGTAGCGAGTGATACAGCAAGCATGTTGGCACCATATGCAAAAACATCTTCAATTTCTATGGCTGTAAATGGTAATGCAGTTGCAACTATCACAGCAGCTACTTATTCAATTGCCACTACAGATAAGTTTTTAATTTATACTGGGTCATCATCTTCAACATTTACATTGCCAACAGCAGTAGGTGTTACTGGAAAAGAATATTTTATAAAAAATATGACGAGTTCTAATATAACATTAAATACTACCAGTAGTCAACAGATTTGGTTTAGCTCAAGTTCTAAAGTTACTACTATAAGTATTGATGGTGATAATGCAACAAGTAACTGGATACATTTAATTTCTGATGGTACCCATTGGATTAATTTCAGTAATGTAGGTGGTAGTAATTAGGAAATGAATAATACAAAATGTTTTTACTAAATAGAGTTAAGGTTTTTTATTTGACTAATCAAGCTTTTAAAAATAAAAATTATTAATACTCTTTAAAAGTTATTTCCATCATCCTATTAATTTAAAATTCTATGAAAAATTATATCATTCAATTTCGAGATCATAGAATAAATGCTCGAATAAAAATTACCGTTGCTTTATTATTTTTCGTTTTGATATTAATGGTTGAATTCGTTAGAAGCCAAAGTATGTATGTAGCACCAAATGCGAATGTGTTTGTTCATGGAAGTTCGATAGGTATTTTTAGTAATGTTTCAAATGCCGGAAATATTGGATCAAAACCAGGGGCAGTAATAAAATTTATGGGAACATCTTGGACAAATGATTCTTTGGCAACAATGCCCGATGAAAAAAGTTATTCTGCTGGAACATCAATACCAACAAGCTTTTCAGGAACAGGTGGATTATTTTGGTTTAATAATTTTTCTCAATCTTCTCAGCAACCACAATTAATTTCAGGTGGTTTTAGTGTTAATAATAATAATGGTCCGGCTTTTCCAAACTTGCAAGTTGATAATGCGAAAGGAATTCTATTAACAGGATCAACAGATATTGAAGTTCGTAATACCATGAATTTTATGAATGGTAAATTTTGGGTGAATGGAAATAATCTTCAAGTTGGTGTTAATGATCCTGGAACAATTACCGGTTATTCTGCAAGTAATTATATTGTTACTGGTACTGAATCGAATGGTGGTTTTTTATATAGAGGAAAACTAAGTAACTCTTCCGGACAAATAGTGTTTCCAGTTGGAGCAGATGCAAATTATTATACTCCTGCAATTGTTGCATATAAAGGAACTGCACAAAATTTTAGAGTGCGTCCATTTAATATGATGAGTAATAATTTATTGAGCAGCACTTATAATGATTCAACTTTAATTCAAACTACTTGGAACATTGGTAAGAGTACAAATGAAATTGCAGAAATGGATGTATTCTTAGATATTCCAAATTCGTTGCAGAGTAATCTTACAAATAAAAATAATAATCAACCTTATATTTCTCATTATGATAAAGCAAACGAAGCTTGGGATACGATACAAGTTTCGGACATGATTTATACCACTTTTGCAAGAATTCATAATTTATGGAGTAGCAGTTTGGTTGGTAGAAAATTTGTAAGATCATTTGAACAGAATGAATTTTTTAGCAAATCGGTTAATGGAATTATTTATGCTCCTGAAAAATTAGGCTTAGCTGAAAACGCTGAGATTATATTTTCAAAAGAAGATAATAGTTATAATATAGCTTTTACTATTATAGTAGATAATTCAAGTTTAGTAAATTTAGGAAATGTAAATGTTTCGAATAATTTAAGTAATACGTTAGGTGCAACTTTTCCATTTAAAATTCTTTCATTATCTGCAACAGGATCGTTAGAAATTAATGAGAATTATGATGGACTCAATGGCGGTGATACTTTATTATTAAAGCCATCATCCATACTAACGGTAAAAAAATCTGATACTATTAATTTATTGGTGAATGTTAAAAACATTAATAACATAGAGGGCAAATATTATAATAGTTCATTCGCAAATGCACAATCTGCTCTTACCGGAAATTATGTGAAAACCGCGTCTGCCAATGGTTTTAATACTTCTCTTGCTTATTCTCCAACGCCTCTTTATTTGCATTCATCTAAATTTTATGAAAGTAATGTACCAATCTCTGTGACACTCATGAATAATCCATCTGCCGATAATAAATTTATTTTAATGAGTAACACAAGTTTTAATAGACTTACTTGGCAATTGATGGATGATAATGGAAGATTAATACAAACAGGCGAATTTAAAAGTGTATTGAAAGGAATGACAAATACAGCCGCAACACAAAAATTAGTTGGTGGTGTTTATTTCATTAGTTTGATGGGGGATGGACAAAAATTGCAAACTCAGAAATGGGTAAGAGAATAAAACGGATTAGCATTAAATTGTATAAAATTTCGACATGAAAACTAAGAATTCTAAAAAAGTATTTTTATACTTAATTTACTTCATAGTTGTTCTACTTTCTTCTTCTCAATTGAAAGCGCAAGCAACTTACGGACAAACAAGATTAAAATGTAAAGATTGTTTGCTGATTGATGTATTAAGACAAGCCACTACAGAATATAAAGATGGAAATTATGGGAATGCCATTCCTTATTATAATTTGTATTTAACAATTACAGGGAATAAAGACCCCAACAATATTGAGAACCTTGCTGAATCTTATTGGCAAAACAAAATTTATGATAGTGCTGCAAATTGGTTTTCAAAAATTCAAACACCATTATCTAAAAAACGACTTAATGAATATGCTGCATTAAAAAAGCCTCCACAGAATTCTAGTTTAAAATTTTTTGAAAGAGAAAGTAATGGAAAAGAAAAACCAGCTGATAGTTTGCTAATTAAGCAAGATGCAAATACATACGCAGTCAATATTACTTGTGCAAAACAATACAGAGCCGAAATGTGTGGTACAAGTATTATTATCAATTCAAATTTGCCAAATGAAATTCCTTTAGTTGTTACACCAGCTGAAGTTAAAATAGATACTACTTCTATAACAAGTAGCGGAAAATTAATTGCAACGCCAAGTTATATTATACATTTTGATTTTGATAGTTATCAAAATTCACAAGCTTCAATGCATACAATGGATAGCGTAATTCAAGATTTAAAAAGTGATGAAAGATTGGATGTAGTTTTAATCGGTCATACAGATTTAATGGGAAATAAAGAGTATAACGAAAAGTTATCTGTTAACAGAGTGAATATGGCTGAAACATATTTGATGACTCAAGGGAAGATTGATAAAAAGCGAATCATTACAAGGGCTTTTGGTAAAAGATTGCCATTAATATCTCTTGAACAACCTGTTTGGGAAAATAGAAGAGTAGAGATTTATATTATCAGATATGGCGATTAGGTAATGCATTAAAAAACATTTTTTATAGACGGTAACATTATTCACCTATCATTTCGAGGTTTTTAGCATCTCATAATTCTAGTTTCTTTTTAGAATTTGTATCAACCAACTCATTATCAATCAGTTATTTTTATTTGAAATTTCTTTCTATAATAATTAGTTTAAATCCCCCTTCAAAACTGATTATCGTCATTGAATAGATATTAGCATAAAAGTAGTTTTAAAAAAAATCTTATGCTTTTATTAGGCCTTTAAGTCATCAACTAAATTTTTTTGTCATGCTTAGAAAAAATAATAGCAAAGAGTATGTAAAAGTATTTACCGAAGTAAATCATTCAAATCACAGAATGCATAATAATTTAAATATAAATGAAGAATGGAATGATTTAATTTTTAATTCTAATCCCGATTTAATTTTTACTGTTGATTTATTTGGTCGGTTTACATCTGTTAATGAAACGCTTTGCAAATCTTTAGGAAAAAAATCCAGTGAAATTATTGGTAAACGGCCCATTGAAATTGGTTTTTCCGAAACTATGTCTAAGCAAATGCGCGAATTTGATGAGAAAGTGATAAAATCAAAAAAAATTGTTGAAGATAATATTTCAACCGTATTACCTAATGGTAAAATAGTTATAAGCAAAGTAACTTTATATCCTTTGCATGATGAAGATGGCAATGTTAATGGTATCGGCGGAGTTGTTCGCGATATTACACAATACCATAAAATTGAAGACGATCTAAAAGAAACAAAAGAAGAGTTTTCCACAATTGTAAAAAATGCTCCGGATATTATTGCCATTCATTCTGCCGGCAAAATTTTGTTTATTAATGAGAAAGGACTTGAATTATTTAAAGCAAAAAGTTCAGATGAAATTATAGGTAAACCTTTACTGCATTTTGTTCATAGGGATTTTAAAGATATTGTGAAAGAAAGAGCTTTTAAAGCAGAAAAGAAAAATCAAGCATCACCTGCCATTGAAGAAAAATTTATTGCATTAGATGGTAGTTTTATTGATGTTGAAGTAAAATCAATTCCTACAAAATATCAAAACAAAAACTCGGTATTAATCATTGCCAGAGATATATCTGAACGCAAAAAAGCTGAAGAAACAGTTAAAAGCGAACGTGCACTTTTTCTTAAAGTATTAGATAATATCCCAACCTCTGTTTATGTAACTGATATGGAAGGAAAAAAAATATTTGCAAATTCCAGTCAGCTAAAATTTATGGGCCATGATTCAAACGAAAGTATTGTAGTTGATAATGAAATTGCGGAACATAAAAAAATTCAGGAAAACATTTCAAAGGAAGACTTGTTTGTTCTTAAAACCGGTAATTCGCTGATTAACAAAATTGAAAATTTATTTGACGATCAAAATAAGAAAAGAAATTTATTAACATCAAGGGTGCCCTTAAAAGATGCCGATAATAACATAATAGGATTAGTATTTGCAGGACGTGATATAACAGAAAGACTGAAATACTTAGAGCAATTGAATGAAAGCAAGGATCGGCTTCATAAAATTACAATGAGTTCAACCGATTGGGTTTGGGAGGTTGATATTAATGGAAGATATACTTATTGCTCAGATCAAATAAAAAAAATATTAGGATATGAAGCTGAGGATTTAATTGGTAAAACACCATTCGATTTAATGCATAAACAGGAAGCAGAAAGGGTTGGAAAAATTTTCGAAAATATTTTAATGAATAAAAAAGACATTGTTGATCTTGAAAATTGGAATGTTCATAAAGATGGTCATGATGTTTGTTTATTAACCAATGGTTATCCAAATTATGATCATTCAGGAAATTTAATTGGATATATTGGTGTTGATAAAGATATTACTAACAGAAAAAAAAGAGATAAAGAGATTTTTGAGTTAAATGAAAAATTAACCACATTAGTTAAACTTATTCCATTCATAGTTATGTTTAAAGATGGTGAAGGAAGATGGTTGGTTACTAATGAACCTGCTAAGAAAAGATATAGCCTTCATAATATTGATTGGTATGGAAAGACTGACGATGAATTAGCTTTATTGCAACCTGAATTTGCAGAGCTTCATAAAAACATTAAGATACAAGATGAAAAAGCATGGGCATCAAAAAAGAAATTTGAATTTGATGCGCATGGCAAACTTCCTAATGGAAATAAATATGTTCATCGAATAACTAAGGTTCCTTTATTTGATACTGAAGGGAAACGAAAAGCACTTTTAGTAATGATTGATGATATATCTAAAAGAAAGGCTGAAGAGGAGCATTTAAAATTATTAGAAACTGTAATTACTAACACCACAGATGGTGTAATGATAACAGATGCTTACCCAATTCATCCACATGGAACAAAAATTATTTATGTAAATGATGCTTTATTAAAAATAACAGGCTATAGCAGAGAAGAAATAATTGGAAAAACACCGCAAATTTTTCAAGGACTTAAAACAGATAGAGCTGAATTAAACCGTATGCGCGAAGCCATTGAAAATGCTGAATCATGTGAGATAGAAGTAATTAATTATAAAAAAGATGGCGAAGAATTTTGGTCAAATATTGCTATATCACCAGTTTTAAATAAAGAAGGCGTACCAACTAATTGGGTGGCTTTAACAAGAGATACTACCGATGCTAAAAAGCAAGAACAAAAAATTAAAAAAGCAATTATTAAAGCCCAGGAAAATGAAAAATATTTTATTGGTAGAGAATTGCATGATAATGTTGCTCAGCTGTTGTTTGGTGCAATGCTTTCAATGGGAATGGTAAAAGGCGATAATGAAAATGATAAAAATTGGTTAAAGCAAAGCAATGAAATTATGCATAATGCATTCGAAGATTTAAGAAGCCTTTCTCATAGTCTTGCGCCTGCAACATTTAAAGGAAGTAATAATGTTTTTGAAGATACTGTGATGGAATTGTTTAAAAGTATTAATAAAGAAAACAAATTTAAGATAACAAGTTCATTTATTGATTTAGATAAAGCGAATTTAACCAGCGAACTAAAATTAAATTTGTATAGAATTTTGCAGGAACAATTACAAAATATTATTAAGCATGCTGATGCAACAGAAATTGAAATAAGTATCAAAGTGTACGATGGAAACTTGCGGATGAGGCTCTTTGATAATGGTAAAGGATTTGATTTAGAAGCAACATCTAATGGTATTGGATTGCAAAACATTAAAAGTCGTGTTGAAATTTTTTCCGGCCAGTGTACAATAAATTCTTCTATTGGCAATGGTTGTGAAATGTTAATTGATATGCCAGTTTAGTTTTGTTAGGTGAACTAAAAAAAAGAAAGCCTTGAATTATTTCAAGGCTTTCTTTTTTTATTGAACTTAAACATTGGTATAAATAAAAAACCCACGCTTGACTCGACGTGGGTTTTTTTCTTTTGCACTTAACCATAACACTTTGTCCCGTTCCAATAACCAGAATAAAACTTTATTTTCGAATTTATTTATCGTTTGGTATAGTATCTAAAATGATTCCCCATTTCCTTTTCATGTAGTCATGATATTGCACTAACTGTTTCTCGTTATACAAAAAAAATAAAAAGTAAAACTCAAAACTAAATGCCAATTGTTTAAAAAGCTTTTTCATTTTATCAGATAAATACCGCCAACGATTTTGCAATATTTCTTATGTAAAAGTATGACTGTAAATACTGTTGCGATTTAAATAAATCGTCAACTTATTTAAATAAATCGTCAATTTTTATTGCAACTCACGAGATAAATTCTATCTAAGTAATGTAATAGAACCGCTTATTAATGGCTTATTTTGTTTTAAATTGATTATGTAATAGTAAGTGCCGATAGGTAATGGTTTGCCATTGAATGTTCCATCCCATTCTTTAGTATAGCCTTCTGAGTGAAAAACTTCTTGGCCATATCTATTAAAAATAGTTACTGTTGCATTCGGATAAGTATTTAAATAACCTATTTTCCATGTATCGTTTATTCCATCTCCATTTGGTGAAAATGCATTAGGAATATCTAATTGTCCTAAAAAAATTACATTTATAGGAACTGTTTTAGAGCAACCTGCTTTTGTAGTAGCTGTAAATAAATAAGATTGACTACTCAGTGGTGTACATATGGGGTTAAGTATTGTATCGTTATTTAAGTATAAGGAAGGAGTCCATAAATAATTAAGATTACTATCTTGAATAATTGGTGTAAGCATTTCAGTTTTTCCCTCAAAAATAAATTTATCTAAACCTCCGCTGACATTTGGAATTGGATTAACAGCAATACTATCCGTTGTTTGAAAATTGCATCCTGTATTTGCTTGAACATTTAATGTTACTAAATAATTACCGGGTAAAGTATATAAAAAATTGGGATTAGGATCATTACTTTCGCTACTATCTTTTGTTCCAAAACTCCATTTGTATTGCAGACCAAGTTGAAATGCACTGTCAGCAAGGTTTGTAACGTTACTGCTAAAGCTAACACTGTTTGAATCGCAAATAGAATGTGTTGGTACTGCAATAGTTGCAAATAAAGTATCAACAAGTAATTTGTTTGATAAATAAGAAATGGATTTACATCCTGCACTATCCACCAACACAAGTGATGGTTGATAAATACCCGATTTGGAATAAGTATTTGTAACTAAAGTATCAGTAGTTAGTTGGAGTGAACCACTGTTAAAATCCCATGCAAAAGAAGTTGCATTTCTTAATGAAGCGGATAAAGCAAATGTTGCCGGCGAACATTTTTGGTAAGCATCTGCTTTTAAAATTGCATAAGGCCCTTTTATAGTAATGTATTGAACACTTGAATCAACAATGTCATTAATGTAACCATATAATGTTATTGCATAAATTCCTGCACTGTTGTAAGTATGACTTGGGAATAAAATATTTTCTGCTTTACTTCCATCACCAAAATTCCAACTTATAGAATCTGTATTAATTAGTCTGTCATCTGTATCAGCATAAATTACAAAAGGGGGGCAATTATTACTATCTATATAACTTGAAGTATAACTGAATGAGACATACATTTTATTGATAGGAATAAACTGAGTTATAGTATCAGAACATTTGCTGCTAATATCAGTTGCAATTAATGTAACTGAATCTGAACTGATGTTTCCGTATTTGTAAACAATATTTGATGAAGATGTGTCAATATGATTGTTATTATTAAATCGCCATAAATATTGAATTTTTGAACAATTAAAAGTATTTGAAGTATTTTGGAAAGTAGTGTTACTACCAGGTACTACTGGAAGTGGCGACCAAGAAAAATTTACTTTAGGTCCATTTACTATTGTTGGTACTGTACCAATAGCAAAACAACCTTTATCATCAAAAACTTTTAAAGTTGTTATATAAGTTCCGGGGTTATTATAATTGTGACTAATTGAATTTGAATTTGAAATAACAAAAGTTGTATCATCTCCAAAATTCCATATTCGTTTATTTATCACTAAAGCGTTATTCAAAGAAGATGTATCAATAAAATTTAGTGATGACTTGAAACATGCGTCATTGTTGGCAATCATAAAATCAGCATCCGGGCCGTTTATTTTTAATGAAACAAATGCAGTTGTATCTGTGCAACCAAAATAAGCTGAGTTTACAATCGCTCGAATATTTTCTTTAGTACTTTTTAGATTTGTTAACTTTCCAGAATAAGTATTTATGAAATTATTTGTTGTATTAATAGTTGTTCCTGTAAAATCAGTATTATCATCGTATTGCCATTTTAAAATGGAATAACCATTATTGTTTTGGTAAGTATTAGTGATTAGTTTATTTACAGTTACGTTTAAAGAATCACTGCTACATACGATTGTTTTATTGGCAGATAAAACCGGTTGTTGTTTTAACAGAATATATACATTAACCGAATCTATTGCAACGCAATTATTATAACTCGTAGTTATCGAAACTTTATATGAACCTGAATTTTTAAAGTTGTGACTGATTTGTGTTTGAGTTGCATTTATAGTTTGAGAAGTGCCATCACCAAAATTCCATTTACAATCTGTTCCATATCTTGTTGTTTGTGTAAAATTTACAGAACTTCTATCCCCATCACAAGTATTGGAGAAATTATTTATTTTGATGAATGGTGGAGTAACATGAATCATTGCTTTCTTTACTACAGTATCAATGCATCCTCCATTATACACAATTAACTGAACACTAAAACTTCCAGAGTCTAAATATTGATGGTACACATTTTTATTATTAGTAGCCGGACCAGAATACGAATTATCACCAAAAGACCAAAACCATTTATTTGATTGTGGTGAAGTATTATCAGAAAATAAAACTTTTGTATTACCACAAACATTATTTGGAGAAATTGTAAAATCAGCATTTGGTTTTTGATTCACTGTAATTAATGTATCAAAAGTAATTGTGCCATTACAACCTTGCGTTGTAACATAAGTAAGCTTTATAACATAATCTTTTTGCGTTGTAAATGTGTGCTTGGGTTGTGCAAGTGTAGAAGTGGTTCCATCATTAAAGTCCCATAAATATTTTGAAATGATGGACGGATTTGTAGCAGTAAACGTAACACTAAACCCTGTGCAGCCTTGATATTTAAAAGAGCTGGTTGAGTTAAGTATATTGATTTTTATATTAGGATTTTGAATGGCTAATATTTTTGAAGTAGATGCAGAACAACCTGCTGCATTTGTAACTGTAAGAGTTATCTTATAATTTCCGTTTGATGTATAATTATAATTAGGAGTTTGTAAAGATGAAACAGCAGTGGAATTGCTTGAATCAAAATTCCAATTCCATTTTATAGCCGTTGAACAAGTATCTTTAAAAGAGGCAGTATATGGTGCTCCGCAAATAACTGTATTGGTTATAAGAAATCCTTTTAATTGTGGTGGAGAATTTACTGCAAGCTTCTTTATGATTGTGTCATTACAAATATTGAAAGTATTGATTAGTTTAACAAAGTAGTTACTCGAGCCATCTAAAACTCTTGATACTGTAAGGCCGAAATAAGGAATAGTATCTTCGTAATCATTAAAATTTGCATCATCACTTATATACCATTTTGAATTATTAGGTGTAGGTTGGCTAATATTTTGGAAAGTTGTACTTGCATTATTACAAATAAGAGGCGAGACAGAGAAGTCTGAATTAAATGTTGGTATACTAATTATGGTAGATTGAGTAGATATACTACTGCAACCGGAAACAGTTTTATCCGTTGCTGTAAGTTTTACAGTATAATTCCCTTTCAGTTTATATACATGTGATGGTGATGCTTGAATTGAAGTTATGCCGTCACCAAAATCCCATAAAAAATTTGTTGTAGTGAGGATATTTGTTGGCTTAAAATTTACAGTATCTTTTAAATTACAAAGAACAGTTTTACTGGCTGTAAATGTAGATACTGGCGGACTGATGGCTTGAATAAAATTATTTTTTTGAATTGAACTTTGACAGCCATAACTATTGGTTAAGACTAATGTAGGACTTAAGCTTTGCGGAATAGTATAAATGTGTGAAACAACATTTAAATTATCTCCTGAACTTGTTGTTCCATCACCAAAGTCCCAGAAATAATTTCGAATATCAGTACTATTTCCTGGTGAAGTATTTGTATAATTTGCTGTAAAAGGGATACATCCTTTTACATTATTAACTGAGAAATCTACAGTTGGCTTATTATATACAGTTATCTGTAAACTTGTAGTTACGAAAACATCATTTGAATCTATAACTGTAAGTGTGATGGTATAAACTTTTGCATCAACATAAGTAGCTCCAGGATTAGGTAAATCGCTTGTATAAGAATTTCCTAAGTCCCATTTATAAATAGCTTTACTTGTGGCTCCAGTAGTTAAATTTACAAATGAAACAGTATAAGGGGAACATCCACCTGTTTTCCCATCTGAAGTAGTAAATTTTACAACTAATTGGGCAAAAGTAGTAGTAGAATATAATAGAAAAACGATAATGAATATTATAGTTTTCATTAGGATACTTTTTCAAGTTTGGGGCCGGTCATGATCAAATATTTCTTACTCAATAATTTCTAATGTTTGATTTGTTTTAAAGCAGGGGGAAATCTTTTTTAGATCAATTCTAAAAAGATGTATAAAGTTATTTTTAAACACATTGATACAGTGTAAATAAATCTTCAAATAATATCCTTAAATCGTCAAATGAAAATAAAAACGGAGGTCAAAAAAGACCT
>CAILAF010000174.1 GCA_903832075.1 uncultured Chitinophagaceae bacterium | reverse complement strand
ATATTTATCGAAGTATTAAAAATTTTCCCACTCATAGTATAGTAATTAGTGTGTGTTTAATTGGAATAAATATTCTTTCTTAGGTTAAGCAATTCTATACATCTTGCAAGTATTGAAATAACTTCTGTGCCATATTGGTTTTTATTATTTGCTAAATCAAATGCCCTATTTATTTCTTTTACGATTTCTGCATCAATTTGAATTGCAGATTGATTGTTAGATGGAGTTATATATCTAACATGTTCTTTTAATATTGCAATTTTTTCCTTTTCGATTTTCCAATTAGAAGGATCTTTTATAAATAATATTTCAAACTGCTTAACAACCTTTAGAATTTCGTTTGCATTTTTTCTTAGCTCATTTTGTTCAATTTCCACTGCGACTGCGTTTTCTGTACTTATACGTGTGAAGAGTATTGTAATTAACAGAAAAAAAACTAAAAGCAATTGTAAGTAAAGTTGATATCTAAATTCTACATCATTATAAGCACAAATTATTATAGAACCTATAGCTAAAATTCTGTATAACCTGATGAATATAAGCCTAATACCCAGACCCGCAATTTGCTCATTAAAGTCAAAATAAATGCCCAATAGACCAAATATGTTTACATAGCTAAATAAGTAAACTAAGCTTAATACTATTGCATTAAGCCAAATAACATTATTCCATTTTTCAAAAGGAATCGTAACATAAAAACCTACAAAAATTAGTATAATCCCTAAAACAAAAATGGCAAATCCTAATGAGTTGCTTCTATTCTTCATTTTATTTATTTTTAAAGCCGCAGTTAGGGCAAAATGCTGTATTGCCAAGTTTAAATCCGCAGCGTTGACAACAACCTTCTTTTGCTTCTACAGGTTTACCACATGTGGCACAAAAAGAAGAGTTTTCAGCTAATAGTGCTTGACAATTAGAGCAAACCGCGGAACTTGCTGATAAAATTGTTCCGCAACTCACACATTTTTTTGCATTAATATCATTGTCTGCACCACAACGTGGGCATGCCGTATATGGATCCCCGCAATGCGGGCAGAATTTCATGTCGCTTGAGAATTTTTTTGAGCAATTGGAGCAGTAAATAGTTTTTGGCATATTAACCCCAATAACATTATTAGGTAATCCAGTTTGACCCTGTTGCTGCTGAGTAGATGCAGGTGCTTGCATCATTGAACCAGCTACTTGACTATTCATTAAATTAGTTGCAAGCACAGCACCTAAAAGGCCGCCTTGTCCGGAAGCTCTACCAATTGAATCAACGGCTTTATCACCTAACTCGAATGCCTGTGATTGCTGCCATGTATATCCTCCAATCACTTGAGCACTTTGTCTGGACATTGCATCTAATATTCTTGCTCCGGCGCTATTTGCAGCGTCAACATCAATTGAAGTAATATAAAAATTGATTAGCTGAAATCCATAGTCTTCCCAAAACGTTGTAATAGATAATCTTAAATTTTCAGAAAGTGGTTCTAGGTATGCAGATATTTTTTTTATCCCAACATTATTTGTCAAAATAAATTGTAATAAAACTGATTTTGTTTTTGATACAGTTGCTCCATAAAAATTGTCGGTTAGCTGACTTGCATTAAAAGAAGAAGATGTTCCAACTAGTTTAATTAAAAATCTTTCTGCATCGACAATTTTTACACCATACCGTCCTTTTGCAATAAGAGGAACCATTGTTTGATAATCTGGATCATTATACATCATTGAATCAGTAGTCCATTCAATGTTTAAAGGCATTAATTTATTCACGAACCAAACCTCTGCTGTAAACGGATTTTTACCCCCAAAAGGAATGCCATACAAATTCCTCAATAATGGCAAGTTTTCAGTATTTAAAGTGTGTTTTCCAGGTCCGAATTTTCCAATAATTTGACCTTTTGAAAAAAGGATTGCTTCTTGTGATTCTGCCACAACCAATTGAGTGTAGGTGCTTAAATTTGTTTGAGGGAATTTCCAAGCATAAATCTGTTCTCCACTTTGAGGTTCCCATTTTGCAAAATCTATTAGTGATCCCATAACTTAATTTTTGAACTTTGTAGACAAAAAAGTGAAATATTTAAAACCGGGGATTGCTTTAACTATTCAATACAAATACGAATTTAACCAATATAAAATATAGTAATATATGATTTATATCATTTTAT
>CAILAF010000173.1 GCA_903832075.1 uncultured Chitinophagaceae bacterium | reverse complement strand
GAAAAAGGTATAATAAAAAAAATCATCACTAAGCCGAAAACAAAAATTCATGCCCAAGAAATTTTAAACATCTGGAATGCATGAATTAATTATTATCTTGGAATATAATTTTTTGCCATGAAATATTTTATTTCTTTCGTTTTAGTTATTTTCAATCTCTCTTCTTCCGCACAACGAATTGATAAACATTTACAATCTTCCATTCAAAATTTGTTGAATGATTTTCATGGGCAAGTTGGTGTGTATGTTCATGATCTTAAAAAAAATAAAACTGTTGCCATTAATGCAGATTCTGTTTTTCCAACTGCAAGTATGGTAAAGATTCCAATATTAATCGGCATCATGGATAAAATTGAAAAACAAGAATTGCAATATCATCAGGAATTAATTTATAAAGATTCATTGTTGTATGCCGGTGTTGATATACTTGGTTCTTTTAAAAACAATGAAAAAATTGAAATGAGTAAAGTAATGATGTTGATGTTGACAATGAGTGATAACACAGCCAGTCTTTGGCTGCAAAGCCTTGCCGGTGGCGGATTACGAATAAATCAATTATTGGATAGTTTAGGAATGAATGTTACAAGAGTAAACAGCAGAACACAAGGAAGAAGAAATAATCAATTGCAGTTTGGTTGGGGACAAACATCGCCGAAAGAAATGGCAACATTGATGGAGATGATTGCTGACAAAAAAATTATTAACGCAACAGCTTCAGAAAAAATGTTGCGGTTATTAGGAAGAAATTATTGGGATGAAGAAGCCATTTCGCAAATACCAACGGATGTTTTTATTGCAAGTAAAAGTGGTGCAGTTGATGCATCATGAAATGAAGTGTTATTTGTAAACGGAAAACATTGCCGTTATGTTTTTTGCATTTGCACCAATAACAATAAAGATATAAGCTGGAAAGAAAATAATGAAGCATGGGAGTTAACAAGAAAATTATCTAAACTTTTGTGGGAGTATTATAATTAGTAATTACTTAAAAATAAAATACACCAATAAACTCATTACATAGGCTAATCCTGTCATATAAGCAAACTGTATCACCGGCCATTTCCAACTTTTTGTTTCTCTTTTTACAACAGCCAAAGTGCTCATACATTGCATTGCTAAAACATAAAACACCATCAAAGATAATCCGGCTGCTAATGTATAAACCTTAGAGCCATCTTCGTTTTTAGCCGATTGTAATTTTTCGCGCAAAGAAGAATTATCATTTTCTTCCACACTGTACAATGTTGCCATTGTACCCACGAAAACTTCTCTTGCTGCAAAAGATGTAATTAAGGCAATACCAATTTTCCAATCATATCCTAAAGGTTTAATGGCAGGTTCTATTGCTTGTCCTAAAATACCGGCGTAAGAATTTTGTAATTTTTCAGCTGATAAATTTTTTTGTAAAATATTTTTTTGTTGCGGATTTTGTTTAATCATTAATGCATATTTCTCTTCCACTTTATTCATTCTTTCTCCGGGCCCAAATGAACTTAAGAACCATAATAACAAACTGATGAGCATAATAATTTTTCCGGCATCAGTTACAAAAATTTTTGCTTTTTCAATCATAGTAATTCCGGCATTCTTCCAGCGCGGTGAACGATAAACAGGTAATTCTAAAATGAAAAAACTTTTTTCTTTCAGTTTAATAAATCCTTTCAACACATAACTTACGATCAAAGCAAAAATTAATCCCAATAAATACAACGCCATCATTATTAATCCCTCGTTTCTTTATTTCTTTAAATAGTCTTACAAATTTTTCATT
>CAILAF010000172.1 GCA_903832075.1 uncultured Chitinophagaceae bacterium | reverse complement strand
TCGGTGTACCGGCAATTACAACAAGAGGAATGAATGAAGCACATATGGAATTTGTGGTGAATGCTGTTGATACTGTTTTAATGAATGCAGATGATGAAACTTTATTAAAGAAAGTAAAAAGTGAAGTGAATGAGTTTATGAATCAATTTCCATTGTATCCAGAAATGGAATAAAACAAAATTTAAAAAACTTCTTTATGATACAACGCACTCAAACTCTTTGGTTATTGTTTGTAAGTATATTAGGACTTACTTCTCTCAAAACATCTTTTTACAGCGGCCATAGAATTAATGATGCTGCTAAAACAATGAATTTTGTAAATGGCTCATATAGTTTTTTTTTAACTGTTGCAACAACCGCTGTAGTATTTATTTCATTAATAAATATTTTTTTATACAAGAATAGAAAACTTCAAATAAGACTTGGTATTGTTACATTTATTATATCTATATTAACTTTGTTACTTTATTACTGGCAATCAAAAAGTTTTATAGCCGCAGAAAGCAGCTATGATCTTACTTCTGTAATTCCAATGGTGATTCCGGTATTACTAATTTTAGCAATTCGCGGTATTTGGAAAGATGAAAGATTGATAAAAAGTTCAGATAGATTGAGATAAAAATATTAAACCAGACTTATAATTTTTCCATCTTAACTGTTTTACTAACTCCATTCTGTTGCATATTAATAAAATAAATTCCTTTACTTAAAAAAGATACATCCAAAGAATAATTTGTGATAGGAATTGTTGGTGTTATTGTTTCCTGTTTTAATCTTTTCCCTTTTACATCAAATAATGTAATAACTGCATTACTATTGTTGAATGCCTTAAAACGTATTAAACAATTATTTAAAACCGGATTAGGAATTATAACTAATCCAAAAGGATTTTCGTCGGAAGTTTTAACACCATTAACTCCACTTGCAACAAAACTATAATCTTGAAATCCGTTTCGTAAAATATTCTTATGAGAAATCGTTACTTTATATTCTTTTCCTGCAATGGCATTAGGAATTTCAATCTTCTCCACATTATCAACAGAATTATTTTTTTGTGTTGCAGGTAATGATGGATTATTAACATCCAAAGTCCAAGGAAGAAATAATGAACTACCATCGGTTACTGCAATATCTAAATCATTAATCAATTTTGGTGTGTGATTATCTCTATAATTTATACTGTCTATTGTTCCCGGCGGATCAGTCCAACAAATAGTAAAAGTTAATGGCCCATTACCCGAAGCAATTACTTTAAAACTTGTATCACTCCCTTGCAATAATCTTCTTTCAAAAAGAATATTATTATAATTTAAATTTCTGATTACATCAGCAGATTTCGACACATTTAATAATCCCCAGCCTGATTGATAATTAGGCCCGGGGCTTGTACCTGCTGCATTTGCTGTATGTACCACTAATGCTTTTACAGTTGCAGCATGTATGAATTGATTATGCATTTGATAATATAATTGTTGCAATAACAATAATGAACCGGTAACAACAGGAGTTGCAGCCGATGTACCACCAAAAAGATTATACGAACTATCAGATGCAGATGATGCAGATAAAATATTTTCGCCAGGCGCAACAATATCTGGTTTAATTCTTCCATCATCTGTTGGGCCCCAACTACTGTAACTTGTTAATTGCACATCGGACGGTTGTGAATATCCGTTGATAATAGGAAAGATAGAACCAATAGTAATAATATTTTTTGCATTACCCATTGTTGAAATAATATCATAACCATTATTACTACTTATTAATGAATCTCTATGCGGAACAAAGAACCAATTAGCACTGCTATCTCTTCTCCAATAACTATCGCCAATAGCAGGCCCGTTAGATGTTCTGTTATTACCGGCAGCTTTTACAATCGTATAATACGGTGCATTAAAAACAATTGAATCTACATTTTGTGAAAGACTTCCATAATAACCAAAATTATAATCAACAGTATCTTTCGGTCCGCCCCAAAATTCCCAACGAGATGCAGCGGATGGATCGCTTGTATTTCCATAATACCATCCGCATTTTGTTACATAAGAATGATTAGATAATAATAAAAAAGAAGATGCCGCTGACATTTCAGCAATATCATTATAAAAATCATATGAAACGATTCCTTGCAAACCATATGACATGCCTCTTGCATCTACATTAATTCCTTTATCCATTATAATACCGGCAACAGAAGTTGAATGGCTTGAAACACCTATTGCACCTGTATCTCCAGCACTTACTCTTGAAGCAAGTTCGATATGAGAATTTAACGGTCTGCCACTATCCCATATCCCAACTCTATTTTTTAAAATAGAAATATTACCAAACAGATTTAATCCAGAACTTCCTTGTTCCCAAAGATTATTTGCACCTACCGTAACTGATGCAAGTGTTGAATAAGTAGTAGTAATATATTCAGGAAGTCCATTTGGAGAAAAACCATAGAATAACGAAATATTTCCGTTATGGTCTTTGCTCCATTTTGTAATATTTCTTTGATTGATGAAAGATTGAATTTTATTTTGCTCTGATTGCCATTTTTCTTTGAGCCAATTTGAGAATTGTTGCTGATTGGCATTCACTGAAGTTACCGCTTGATTGCTAATTTGTGCATGCAAGAAAGCTGACGAAAAAAACAGTAAGATGAAAAATATTTTTTTGCTACTCATGTATTTAGATGCAATCTTTTCAATAAAGACATAATAAAATTACTATTAATGCATGAAAACAAAAAACCCTCAATAATATTGAGGGTTTAATTCATTGATTGTAATTATTTATACTTCTTTTGCGCCTTCAACTAAAACAGTTACTTTATTATTCAGCACTTCTACAAATCCACTCTGGATAGTATAATTTTCAGAATTGTTTTTATCTTTTAAAATTTTCAAATTACCGTTTTTCAAAGCACTCACTAATGGTGCATGCTGATTCAACACTTCAAATAATCCACTTATGCCCGGCAATTGAACACCATACACTTCGCCGCTGTATAGTTTTTTTTCGGGTGTTAAAATTTCTAATGTCATAAATTAAGCATTTGCCTGAGCAATCAATTTCTTTCCTTTTTCAATTGCATCTTCTAATGTTCCAACTAAGTTAAAAGCTGCTTCAGGATATTCATCTACTTCACCATCCATGATTGCATTAAATCCACGAATAGTATCATCAATACTTACAAACACACCTTTCAATCCTGTAAATTGTTCAGCAACATGAAATGGTTGCGATAAGAAACGTTGAACTTTTCTTGCACGTTGTACCGTCATTTTATCTTCATCACTTAATTCATCCATACCTAAAATTGCAATGATATCTTGTAACTCTTTATAACGTTGTAAAATTAATTTTACTCTGTTCGCACAATCGTAATGTTGATCACCAACGATCATTGGAGTCAAAATTCGAGAAGTTGAATCCAATGGATCAACTGCCGGATAAATACCTAAGTCAGCAATCTTTCTACTCAATACTGTTGTTGCATCTAAATGCGCAAATGTTGTTGCAGGAGCTGGATCGGTTAAATCATCTGCAGGTACATATACCGCTTGAACTGAAGTGATAGATCCGTTTTTTGTTGATGTGATACGTTCTTGCATCAATCCCATTTCAGTTGCCAATGTTGGTTGATAACCAACCGCAGAAGGCATCCTACCCAAAAGGGCTGATACTTCAGAACCTGCTTGGGTAAAACGGAATATATTATCTACGAAAAATAAAATGTCTTTTCCTTTACCAGTAC
>CAILAF010000171.1 GCA_903832075.1 uncultured Chitinophagaceae bacterium | reverse complement strand
TTGTCTTTTTTATTTTCCGCTAAAACCATTTGGTGTAAAGCAATTTCAGGGAAGATGCTATTTACTCTATTGGTTAGAACTCCGATGTTCTTTTGAAATCTCCTTTGCAAAAAAATGTGCTATAAAAAAATTTGATTTTATAATTCATTGATTTTTTTCTTTTAAATGAAGTTGAAATACACAATCGTTTAGTACAAGAATTGTAAGAGTTTAAAGTGATTTTAATCTTATATTAAACTATTCACAGGAAAGTTTTATCTATTTACAGGACAAAAACATATTGCTCGCCTTATTTGTTGCAAGTTTACATATGTAGCGAGTATAAAAATCCAATTTCATATAATCGTTAATTCAGTACACTAAATACTAATTAACAGTAATGTAATACGACTCTTAAACTATTTAAATTTTTAGTTTAATCTCAATTGGTTTTTTTAAAACAATTTTTTAGAAGTGATTTTTTGTAGTGTTTTCAATGACAAAATTGATAATATTTTATCAGTGTAGAATAATGTTGCTTAAAAAGTTATATGAATTGATTAAATAATGAAATCACTCGTCATAGGTATAAACAAACTTTGTGTTTTAAAATCTGATTATCCTTTTGTCGGTGATTAATGAGGGCTCTTAATATTAATTAATAACCGAATCCTATCTATTAATCAGATTAAGTTATTTAATACTTACTCACTTTAATTCAGATTCAGTTTAATTAAAAAATACAGAGTAGATCATTCATCAATTGATATAAAATTAATTGTTGTGTAAAGGGAATATGATAGGGAAAGTAATAAAAAATGAGATTATTAAAACGAGATATCAAAAATGAAAAACAATAGAATCAATGATAAATTTATTTATAATGATTTTAATCTTGTAATTGCGAATCATTTTTTTAGTTATACTTCTATAATTAAACTGATATTCTTTATTTCGCTATTTATTTTTTCTTCTTCTTTATTTTTTTATGCAAAAGCTAATCCAGTTAAAATCGTATATAGTGATACTACTATTACGCCATCTGATTTTTTTATTGTAGATACGACTGCTAAGATTTCTATTGGCAATGGCACATCGCTTCAAGTGTTTGGGCATTTAGTTAACAATGGTTCATTTATTGGTTCTGGTAAATTATCGCTTGGTGGCAATTCTATGCAAATGATGATGGGTACAGGTAATATCAATAACCTTATTACAGATAATCCTTCGGGTATAGTGATTAGTGATGGATCAAGTAACATGCAAAACATCATTACTTATCTTCAATTGAAGTCGGGTATTTTATATACATCTGATAATCTTACACTGAAATCAGATAGCAATATTACTGCGAGTGTTGGTCCGGTTACAGGAGGTATTATTGGAAATGTTATTGCGGAGAAATATATTCCAGCAAAAAAAACGTATTATCTATTAACCTCAGCAGTTACAACTCCAACAAGTATTCATAATAACTGGCAAGAAGGAGCAATAAGTAATACAGACAATCCTAATCCGGGATATGGTACACATATTACCGGTTCGACCATTGATCAACAAAATGGTTTTGATGGTACAAATTCTGGCAATCCATCTATGTTTCTTTTTGATGTAAATAACACAAATACTTGGACTCCACTTTCAAATACAAATAGCAATACATTTTCTTCAGGCTATGGTTACAAGATATTAATTCAAGGTGATAGATCTATTGATCTTACGAATAGCAATGCTGTTACTAATGCAACAGTATTAAGAGCAAAAGGTGCATTAACAGTTGGGCCAGTTTTTCTTACATCAAATTCTTCGCCTGCTTTAGGAATAAAACCATTAGATTTTAGTTTGCTGGGTAATCCATATGCTTCTGCAATTAATTGGGATCAGGTTTCTAAAAATTATATCGGACAAACATATTACAGATGGGATCCAACATTGATGGGAAATTCTAAAATGGGTGCATTTGTTGCATACAATTCAGTTACCGGGATGAGTAATAATGGAGCATCATCATTCAATGCAAATATTCCTTCGGGAGCTGCATTCTTTGTACAAACAAGTGGAAATAATCCATCATTAACTTTCGATGAAACCAATAAAGTAATTCCTTCTACACGTAATGGAAATAATACAAGTCCCATTCAAATTACTTTACCTAAAATATCTTTTCAATTATTTGTAGGCAATAATCAAAATAATACTATTTCAGCAGATGGAGCTGTTGTAGCATATAATACAAATTATTCTACAGGGTTATCAGATGAAGATGCAATAAAATTGGATAATCCAGATGAGAACATTGCGGTTAAAAGTAATGCTAAATTATTAACGATTGAAGGAAGGCCTTCAATTAGTTACAATGATTCTATTCAACTTTATCTATATAATCTTCAACCACTCATTTATAATTTGCAAGTAAATGTTACTGCACTAAATAACGTTGGTGCTAATGAAGCTTTTTTGGTAGATAAACTTGCTGGAGTTGAATATCCATTGAATACAACATCAAGTAATATTAATGTTGCTTTTGTAGCAACACCAAATAATCTTAACTCTGATAGGTTCTATGTAATATTTAATAAAAATTCTGGGTTCCCTGTTAGTAATCCAAATCTTGGATTGCCTATTACTGTTACTGTGCCTTCTCCAGTTATTTCAACTGCTACTGTTACTTATTCATTACCACAGGCGAGCAATTTTTCAATTAAACTATTAAGTGTTGATGGAAAATTATTGTATGAAAAAAACTTTCCGTCACAGCAACAAGGGCAAATAAGTATTCCAATGAGCCAATACTCTCAAGGTTTTTATTTAGTTGAATTTATGGTTGGTGATAAGAAAATAAATAGAAGAGTATTTAAACAATAAATAAACATTATCGAATATCCTGAATATACAATCTATGAAAAGTTCAAAAATTTACATAACTAAAAATGCCATCTTTAAAAGAAGACTTCTAACAATTTTAATTTTTGTTGGATGCTTAATGTTTCTGCAAAATGGCTTAGCACAAGTTAAGATAGGAAATAATTTAAATACTATTAGCCCGTCATCTTTATTAGAATTAGAGAGTGATAGAAAAGGGTTGTTATTGCCGCGATTATCAGATACGGTTTTAATTAATCAATTAAATCCACCAGACGGAATGTTGATTTTTATATCTGATTCTCTAAATCCCCATGTATATGTAAGGCATAATGGTATATGGAAAGATATTGCAGTGAGTGCATCTTTTGCAACTACTTTCAGTCAAAAATTAAATATTTGTGATACTTCGATAATGCTTTCGGGTTATGCTAAAACTGCAGCGGTTGTTAAAATTTCTGATAGTACAATTGTTTTTGTAACACCTGCTCAATTAAATGCTGCATTAGCAAATAATAATAATCCAATTATAGATACTACGTCATTAAGTAGACGAATTGATTCAAAACTTTCTATATCAGATACAGCTGCAATGCTGAATAATTATATGCAACTAATCAATGCATTGATAGCAGATACAGTAAGTCTAGCTGGAAGACTGAATAATAAATTAAACATTGCGGATACTGCAAATATGTTAATGAACTATGCCAAAACATCAGCAATTCCTAATGTAAATGGCAAATTGAATATTTCAGATACATCCGCAATGTTGTCTACTTATTTAAATAACATCATTGCATTAAATGCAGATACAGCAACCATTCAATCAAGATTTAATAATATCAATTCTAATGTTGCAGGCAAATTAAACGTGAGCGATACAACAAACATGTTATCCAATTATTTAAGTGGCATCAATGGGCTAACAGCAAACAAATTAAATGTTGCGGATACAGCATCAATGTTAACGAACTACGCAAAATCATCAGCGATCCCAAATGTTGCGAGTAAATTAAATGTAAGTGATACAGCATTGATGTTGAACAATCGCTTAAAGATTAGCGATACAACAAGTATGTTGAGTAATTATGCCAAGGCGAGTGATATCCCAAATGTTGCGAACAAATTGAATGTAAGTGATACAGCATTGATGTTGAGCAATCGTTTAAAGATCAGCGATACAACAACAATGTTGAGTAATTATGCCAAGGCAAGTGATATACCAAATGTTGCGAATAAATTGAATGTAAGTGATAC
>CAILAF010000170.1 GCA_903832075.1 uncultured Chitinophagaceae bacterium | reverse complement strand
TTCACAGATAAAAAACAATGGAGAACCGGCGTTGTTTTAGTTGATATAAACGGCCATGGGTGGTTAGATATTTTTGTTTGCAATGCAGGTAATATGATGGATTCTTCTTTACGCAAAAATCAACTTTTCATCAACAATCATGATTTAACTTTTACTGAATCTGCAGAAAAATATGGATTGGCCAATACCGGCTATACTACTCAGGTTTCTTTTTTTGATTATGACGGCGATGGCGATTTAGATTGTTTTATCGTAAATAACAGTCCTATTCCTGTTAATACTTTAAACTATTCTAATAAAAGAAATTTGCCTTCAAATAATTGGCCCGTTGCAGATTTTTTAAAAGGTGGCGGTGATCATTTATTTAGAAATGATAATGGACATTTTACTGAAGTTACTTATCAAGCAGGTATTCATGGAAGTTTAATAAGTTTTGGATTAGGCGTAACCATTGGTGATGTAAATGGTGATGGCTGGCCCGATGTGTATGTATCGAACGATTTTTTTGAAAGAGATTATTTATACATTAATCAACAAGATGGCACTTTTAAAGATGAATTGGAAGATCGTGTGCAACATACCAGTTTGGCATCGATGGGTGCTGATATGGTTGATATTAATAATGATGGGTATCCAGATATTTTTACAACCGATATGTTGCCTTTCGATAATTTTCGTTTAAAAACAACTACCGCATTTGATAATATTGATGTGTATCGCTTAAAAGAAAATTCAGGATTCTATCATCAATTCATGCAAAACACTGTTCAATTAAATAATAAGAATGGAAAGTTTAGTGAGATAGCAAATTATTGTGGCGTGCCTGCATCTGATTGGAGTTGGGGCGGATTACTATTTGATGCAGACAATGATGGATATTCTGATCTATACATTTGTAACGGCATCTATCACGATTTAACCAATCAGGATTTTATAGATTTTTTTGCGAATGATATTGTTCAAAAAATGGTAATGTCCGGAAAGAAAGGTGAGGTAGATGAGATCATCAATAAAATGTCATCAACTCCTTTAAAAAATAAAGTCTATAGAAATACAGGCAAATTAAAATTTGAAGATGTTGGTGATAAATGGGGATTTACACAACCATCTTTTTCAAACGGTGCTGCGTATGGTGATTTAGATAATGATGGCGATTTAGATTTAGTTGTAAACAATGTGAATGGTCTGGCATTTATTTATGAAAACAAGAGCATCGAAAAAAATAAAAATAATTATATCGCATTTTCTTTAAAGGGTTCGGGTAAAAATACTTTTGCCATCGGCGCAAAAATTAAAGTGTTTATCGGTGATCAAATTTTAAGCAGAGAAATTATTCCAAGTCGTGGCTTTCAATCTTCGGTAGATTATAAAGCGATCATTGGTATAGGGAAAAAAACAAAAATAGATTCAGCAAAAATCATTTGGCCTAACAGAACAGTAAGTAATTATCAAACACTTCCTATCAATACCATTAATAAAATAAATCAGGAAACAGAGAAAACAACCCTATTTCATCCGGAAATAAAATCAGCAAAACCAATATTACAAAAAGTAAAATCAACTTTTGATAAACATGAAGAAGATGATTTTATTGAATTGTATTCCGAAAGAAATATTCCGATCATGTTGTCGAAAGAAGGACCGAAGGCAACTGTTGGTGATGTAAATGGCGATGGTTTGCAAGATGTTTATATATGCGGATCGAATGGTAAAGGCGGTCAATTATATCTTCAAACTAAAGAAGGAACATTTACAAAAAAATCAACCAAAGCTTTTATGGATGATGCAGGTATTGAAGGAACGGCTTGTTTATTTTTTGATTGTGATGGTGATGGCGATTTAGATTTAATTGTTGGTGCAGGTGGTGATAGAGCAATGCCTAACAGCAAAGAAATGCTGAATCATTTATATAAAAATGATGGCAAAGGAAATTTTACTTCAGCTGGTACTTTTAAAAATATAAATTCAAATGCATCTGTTATAGTGGCATTTGATTTTGATGGAGATGGTGATTTAGATTTATTTATAGGAGCAAGAAATGCTTCTTACCGGTATGGCGATAACCCAACAAGTTCTATTTTAATGAATGATGGCAAAGGAAATTTTACAGATGTTACTAACGAAAAAGCAAAAGCCATTGCAAACATTGGAATGATCACGGATGCTGTTTGGGCTGATGTTTTAGGAAAAGGAAAAAATCAATTGATTCTGGTAGGTGATTGGATGTCACCCAAAATTTTTTCTTATACTAATAATTATTTTCAAGAAGATTCAACTAATTTATCTGATATGTTTGGTTGGTGGAGATCTGTTACTGTTGCTGATTTAAATGGTGATGGTAAAAAAGATCTGATCATTGGAAATATTGGTGAGAACAGTTATTTCCATCCAACAAAAGAGGAGCCTGTAAAATTGTGGTTGAACGATTATGATATGAATGGCACACTCGATAAAATATTAACGCATACCGTTGATAAAAGAGATGTGACTGTTTTTTTAAAGCATGATCTGGAAGAACAATTGCCCATATTAAAAAAACAAAATTTGCGGCATGAAGAGTTTGCAAAAAAATCTATTCAGGAATTGTTTAGTCCGGATTTAATAAAATCAGCGATTGTAAAAACATTTAATTATTGCAGTTCTATTATTGCATGGAATGATGGCAATGGCCATTTCACCATTGAAAAATTACCGGCGCCTGTTCAATTCTCTTCAGCAAATGTTATTCGTTGTTTGGATATAAATAATGATGGCAAACCCGACTTGGTTATAGGTGGAAATGAATTTGGTTTTCCGCCGCAGTTTGGAAGAATTGATGCCAGCTATGGTTTGATATTAATTAATGAAGGCAATAAGCAATTCAAAGTATTAGATTACGATCAATCAGGGTTAGAATTAACCGGGCAGGTTAGAGACATTAAAGAAATCAAAACAAATAATAAATCTAATCTTCTTTTTTTACGCAACAGCGAATATCCTGTTATGTATGAAATAGCATCACCGAATGTATCTTCTTCAAAATCGTTGAAAAAATAAACATGCGAAAAACTTTTTCTGTTATTCATTTTTTTTATTCATTCTGTTTATGGACAGTTTTTTGTATTGCATTTTTTTCATGTAAACAAGAACCAAAGCCTGAAATATTATTTAAAGCCATTGATCAAAAAATTACGGGAATAAGTTTCACTAATCAAATGCATCCTACTCCTGAATTTAATTTATTCAAGTACATGTATTATTATAACGGTGCAGGAGTTGGTGCCGGCGATTTTAATAATGATGGAAAGATTGATTTATTTTTTGCTGCTAATCAGGGTGATAATAAAATGTTTTTGAATGAAGGCAATATGCATTTTAAAGATGTGACCGCAGCAGCAAATATTCCTGAAGATGGCGCATGGAATACAGGTGTATCGGTTGTTGATATTAATAATGATGGCTTATTGGATATTTATATTTGTCGTGTTGGGCACTTTGGAATATTGCAAGGAAAAAATCAATTGTTGATTTGCAAAGGAATAAAAAATGGAATTCCGTTTTATGAAGATGAAGCCAAACAATATGGATTAGACTTTTCCGGCTTTAGCACACAAGCAGTTTTTTTTGATTATGATGGCGATGGCGATCTGGATATGTTTTTATTAAATCATTCTGTCAATCACGAATCGCGTTATGCACCTCGTGCAAATTTTTTAGGAACTTATGATTCTCTTTCAGGAGATCGTTTGTATCGCAACGATGGCAACAATCATTTTACCGATGTTACCAAACAATCAAAAATAAATTCTTCTGCTATCAGTTATGGATTGGGTGTTGCAGTTGCCGATATTAATTTAGACGGTTGGCCCGATTTGTATGTTGGTAATGATTTTCATGAGAATGATTATTTATATATCAATCAACACAATGGAACATTTACGGAAGAAAATAATCAGCAATTGATGCACACCAGTCAGTTCTCCATGGGCGTTGATATTGCTGATGCAAACAATGATGGCTTCCCAGAAATTATTTCAATGGATATGTTACCATCCGATCCAAAAATTTTAAAACGTTCATTAGGTGAAGATGATTATGATATTTTTCATAACAAATTAGGCTTCGGATATAATTATCAATACGCCAGAAATAATTTGCAATATAACAGACGCAATAATCATTTTAGTGAAGTTGGGTTTTATTCGGGTGTGTATGCAACCGATTGGAGTTGGGCACCGTTATTCATGGATTTTGATAATGATGGGTTGAAAGATCTGTTTATTTCGAATGGTATTCCAAAAAGAATGAATGATATCGATTACATCAATTTTGTTTCGAGCGATGAAGTGCAGCAAAAGTTGAAAGAAAATAAGTTGGATGAAAAAGATATGGCATTGGTAAATAAATTTCCTGAAATAAAAATTCCCAATCGCTTTTATAAAAATAAAGGCAAT
>CAILAF010000169.1 GCA_903832075.1 uncultured Chitinophagaceae bacterium | reverse complement strand
TAATCCATCTAAAATTAAAAACACATTATTTAAATCGTCATTTTTATTTCTACTGCCAATCATTGCTGCCAGTGCTTGCATCAAATGACTATTTGCAGTCTTTATATCATCTGAAAATATTGGATCACCTTGCCCTGCGTAGGTATTTCTTATTGCCGGAAATTGAATAATTGTGCTCATCTTTTTATCTTTTAATTACCATCAACTACCGCTGATGTTGCTTGATTATAAATTTTGTATTTTATTCCTGAAATAACTATTTGATTACAGGTATTTCTAATATCGTTATAAAAACTATCATCTGGTACGCCTATAAGAATTGGATTATTATAAATGACATCATCAAAACGCCCTGCAAATAACTGATATGCCGGAGGCGTAATAGTGTCATCAAACTGATAACCCCAAATTTGAAGCGGTGGATATGTAGGTAATACATCATCAAACTGATAACCATACTGTAATAATATATTACATTGTGTTACTGTAATCCTATTTTCAATAGCATCAAAAAGAGCGTTTAATGTGTTCTGTAATTGTCCCCTTTGCCACTTGCAATAAGCTATGGTCCTTTTGTTTTTTCTGAACGTATCATAATTGTCCCATTGCGGTTGCAATACTTGAATACATGAATAAATATATCGGTACAAAATAGACAAACCGCCTCTAATATTTACAGAAAAATAATTCCGTAAAGTTTCAAATAACATAAGGGCGTAATTTATCGCTTTCATTAGATTGCTGTATATTTTGTTACGTTATTGGTTGCATCTAAAATATAATCTATTGTTTGCCAATAGTTAAAATAACCGGCGCTTAACGTGTCAAAGTCAGGTAAAGCATTTCCATCAATTTGCGCCCCTTTTATTTGTACGCTTCGTATTCCTGGTACATTTGTCTTTAAAAAGAAATCCAAATCAGTAATAAATAACACTCCGTTAAATTGGAATGTATCTCTGAAATTTGCTAATGCTACGTTTAATTGTTTGACTAATGTTGCCAAATCATACGCTGAATAATAATCAATATCAAGTTCTGAAAATGAAAGTGAATTTGCTGAATAGGAATAAATATTTAAGACAATACCTGGGATCTCAAAGTTTGACATATAGGTTTTAAAGTCTGTAAGTTCGCCACTGGATAAAGCTCTTAATAGTCCCGTTGTGCTATCCGTTGCAGCTACCAACAAACTAACCTGACAATTACCACCGTCAATAAAAGCGGCTTGTCTAATAATCTGTTTAGCAGTGTTTATAACAGGATAAATAGCATCTAAAGTAACAGGGTCAACAGCTGACAGACTATCTCCATATTGAAATGCTTTGGCAGAGTTAATATAATATTGCGCCTTTCCGTAGCGTTGTTGTCCCAAAATATTATTAATTGTTGCCTCGCTGTTTGTGATTTCAGTTGAAGTGTTGTCTAATATCGGTGCAATAGCATCAGCAATCTTTTTGTATAAAGCCGATTGACTTGAATTATCTAACTCATCAACCGCTAATG
>CAILAF010000168.1 GCA_903832075.1 uncultured Chitinophagaceae bacterium | reverse complement strand
ACTTCAAATAATCAATTACCTGCAACAGAGTCATCATCTGGATGCTCAATACTTCAAATGAATTGTCAATTACTTTTTTTGTTATCAATGCTGCATTACAGCCCATACTAACAATGTCCTGATTATCATTGTTATTGGGAATACTGTGTACATACATAGGAAATGATAGTGTTTGGTTTTCAGCTACAGTAGATGTCGCAGTAAATTGCATTCCCTGCATACCAAAATTTAACCCTAATATACCAAGATTAATAAATGGCGGAAACTTTTTATTCAATTTTTCATTCAACAAATAATTTAATTGTCTTTCAGAAAGCATAGACAATTTTGTTATTGCAATTTTCAATTTATCCATTTCCAGTGAAACATAATCTCCATGAAAATTTCCGCCGTGAAAGATATTCCCATTTTCATCATCAATTATGGGGTTGTCATTTACAGAATTAAGTTCGTCAACCAATACCTTTTCTGCCTGACATATAGTATCATAAATAGGCCCCAATACTTGTGTAATACAGCGCAATGAATAATATTCCTGTACCTTTTCTTCAAAAAAATCTTTATTAACTTTATCAGGGTTATATAAATGTTCTGAACGATTACGAATCATTTTACTATCCTTCAATATATCTCGCAGTTGTGCAGCAATTTTGTTTTGCCCAATATGATGCTTAACAATATTTAATTCAAAAGAATAATGATCATCAAAAGATTCCACAACTTCATTAATCATTGCAGAAAGAATTACAGACCATTCTATAAGCTTTTTTGCTTGAATAATATTAATTATCCCGATACCAGTCATGGCGGATGTGCCGTTTAAAATAGCCAACCCTTCCCTTATATGAATTGAAAGAGGTGTAATTTCTAGCTTCTCAAAAATTTCCTTAGTAGAATATATTTTTTCTTCAAAAATAACTTCGCCTTCACCAATTAGAACTAAAGCAAGATGTGCAAGTTGTACCAAATCTCCACTAGCGCCAACGCCACCATGTTGATAAATACAAGGAGTAATATTATAATTAATCAATAAAACAAGCAATTCAACCAGTTCTTTATGGACACCAGAATAAGCCTTCATCAGGCTATTCAATCGAGCTATCATTAACCCTTTCACCATTATCGCTGACATTAGATCCCCCCCACCAGTGCAATGACTCCTAATCAAATTATATTGCAATTGCAACAGATTTTCTTTACTTACTTTATATTGAGCCATTGGACCAAAGCCTGTATTAATCCCATATATTACTTTATTTAATGAAAATTCTTTTAAAAATTGAAAATTTTGGGATACTTTCTCAAGAGTCTCTTGATCCAAAACCACCTTCTTATCTTTAAAAAGTATTGCTGAAAAATCGTCTATAGAAAGTTTTCTTTTGCCAACATTTATCATTGCAGTAGTAAATTTTACTTGTTAAAAAAATCAAACTAATTTGAAAGATAGGATAAAAATACAAAATATGAATTTTTCACATAATTCAACTCATAATGAGTGGATTTTTGTTTATTT
>CAILAF010000167.1 GCA_903832075.1 uncultured Chitinophagaceae bacterium | reverse complement strand
TTGAAGTGATTGCATATATTCCTGGAGAAGGTCACAATTTGCAAGAGCATTCTATCGTATTAATTCGTGGTGGTCGTGTGAAAGATTTACCTGGTGTTCGTTATCATATTGTTCGCGGTAGTTTAGATACTGCAGGTGTGAAAGACAGAAAGAAAAGCCGTTCTAAATACGGTACCAAGAAAGAAAAAGCAAAAAAATAATCTATCATAAAGCTGAGTAAAGTTTTAATACTTGAAGAAATTCAGCACAATTAAAAATTAGCAAACATGCGTAAAGCACAAGCCAAAAAATTACCTCTTGCTCCCGATGGCCGTTTTAATGATAAACAGGTTACCCGTTTTATAAACAATATCATGTGGCAGGGGAAAAAGAGTACTGCCATCAGTATATTTTACGATGCAATTGATAAAGTATCTAAAATAACCAGTGAAGATGGATATGAGGTTTGGAAAAAAGCTTTAGTTAATGTTACGCCTGCTGTAGAAGTGCGTAGCCGCAGAATTGGTGGTGCTACTTTCCAGATTCCTAGTGAAGTTCGTGCCGACAGGAAAATTTCATTAAGTATGAAATGGTTGATACGTTACAGCCGTGAAAGAAACGGTAAAACAATGGCTGATAAATTAGCCAATGAAATTATTGCAGCAAGTAAAGGAGAAGGTGCTGCTTTTAAAAAGAAAGAAGATGTACACCGTATGGCAGAAGCGAACAAAGCATTCTCTCATTTTAAAGTGTAGTTATCAAATCATAAATTACCAAGCCTCGATTTTATCGGGGCTTTTTTATTTTGCCTTCAACGAATCATCCACCTAAAATCAAATCTTTTCATCATTATAATTTAATTCCACCAGCATACATTTTTCAATCCTATAAAACATTACCTTTGCGGCTCGAAAAAATTTAAAACAAGAACTATTTATGGCTGATTTGAAGTATCAACGAAATTTTGGTATTGCCGCACATATTGATGCAGGTAAAACTACTACTACTGAACGCATCCTGCGTTACACTGGTATGATCCATAAAATTGGAGAAGTGCATGATGGTGCAGCTACAACAGACTGGATGGAGCAAGAAAAGGAAAGAGGTATTACCATTACTTCTGCTGCTGTTAGCTGTCAATGGAAATTCCCGACTAATAAAGGAGTTGCTGATGCCAATACAAAAAGTTATTATTTTAATATTATTGATACACCGGGTCACGTTGATTTTACTGTTGAGGTAGAACGTAGTATGCGTGTATTGGATGGTTTAATAGCTTTATTCTCTGCAGTTGATGGTGTTGAACCTCAATCAGAAACTGTTTGGCGTCAGGCTAATCGTTATAAAGTTCCTCGTATTGGGTTTGTAAACAAAATGGATCGTGCAGGTGCTGACTTTTTAATGGTAGTTCAACAAGTTAAAGATATGTTGGGTGCCAAAGCTGTGCCTTTGCAATTACCAATCGGCGCTGAAGACAATTTTGCTGGTGTTGTCGATTTAATCAAAATGAAAGGAGTTATTTGGCACATGGAAACTGAGGGAATGACCTTTGATGAAATTCCTGTTCCGGATGATATGTTAGAAGAAGCGAAAGAATGGAGACAAAACTTAATTGAAGCTGTTGCAGAATATGATGATAAATTATTGGAAAAATTCTTTGATGATCCAAATACTATCAGTGAAGATGAAGTACATGAAGCAATTCGAAAAGCATGTATTGATTTAAGTATTGTTCCAATGATGTGCGGTTCTTCATTTAAAAACAAAGGTGTGCAAACTGCATTGGATGCTGTTTGTCGTTATTTACCTTCTCCAATTGATATTGAAGATACAGTTGGAACTGATCCTGATACCGGTGAACATATTACTCGTAAAGCAGATGCAAAAGCACCATTCTGTGCATTGGCTTTTAAAATTATGACAGATCCTTTTGTTGGTCGCTTGGCATTCTTCCGTTGCTACTCTGGTCATTTAGATGCAGGTAGTTATGTATTGAATGTAAGAAGCGGAAAGAAAGAACGTATCAGTCGTATTATGAAAATGTTTGCTAACAAACAAAACCCGATTGATTTTATTGAAGCAGGTGATATTGCAGCAGCAGTTGGTTTCAAAGAAATTAAAACAGGTGATACGTTGTGCGATGAAGATCATCCTATCACATTGGAGAATATGTTTATTCCCGAACCGGTAATTGCTATTGCAGTTGAACCTAAAACACAGGCTGATGTTGATAAAATGGGAATGGCTATTTCAAAATTAGTAGAAGAGGATCCAACATTGCGTGTTAATACTGATGAAGATACAGGGCAAACTATATTACGTGGAATGGGTGAATTGCATTTGGAAATTATCATTGATCGTATGCGCCGTGAATTTAAAGTTGAAGTAAATCAAGGTGCACCTCAAGTTGCTTATAAAGAATCATTCGGTAAAACTATTGATCATCGCGAAGTATTGAAAAAACAATCAGGCGGTCGTGGTAAGTTTGCGGATATACAATTTGAAATTGGACCTGCTGATGCAGAATGGTTAGCGGCAAATGAGGGAAAACATTTTCAATTTGTTAATGATATTTTTGGAGGTTCTATTCCGAAAGAATTTATTCCTGCTATTCAAAAGGGTTTTGAAACATCAATGACTACAGGGGTATTGGCTGGCTATCCAGTTAATAATATGAAAGTGCGAGTATATGATGGTAGCTATCATGATGTAGATTCTGATTCAATGAGTTTTGAATTGTGTGCCAAATCTGCTTTTAGAGAAGCTGGTCGTAAAGCAAAACCAACATTATTGGAACCTATTATGAAAGTGGAAGTGTTAACACCAGACCAATACATGGGTGATGTTACCGGTGATTTAAACCGTCGTCGCGGTATGTTGGAAGGAATGGACAGTCGTGCTAACTTACAAGTTATCAAAGCAAAAGTTCCGTTAAGCGAAATGTTTGGTTATGTTACACAATTGCGTTCATTATCATCGGGTCGTGCAACGTCTACTATGGAATTCTCTCATTACAATCCTGCACCGAATAATATTGCAGAAGAAGTAATTGCAAAGAGTAAAGGCAAAGTAAAAGTAGAAGACTAATATCTTCTTTCAATAAAATATAAGCCCTGTTCAAATTTTGAGCAGGGCTTTTTCGTTTAGTGATCAAGTATTACTTTACAGCATGTTCAATAATTATTTATTAGAAAATATTATTCTGCCATCGGGTGATTTTTTTTTACATACTTCATTCATCAAAGAATTGCATCAATGGAGAAATGTTATTGGAAAGATGAGCGAAGATGAATTACATCAATTGCAAAAAGAAAGATTGCATCATCTGTTGAAATATTCTATAAAAAATATTCCTTTTTATCAGCAACAAAATATTCAATTAACTAATGATCCTTATTCTGATATAAAAAAAATACCCATCATGACAAAAAAATTGATGAAAGAAAATATTTCATCATTATTAATGCATGATAAAAATAAAATGGTTATTGAAAAAAGTAGTGGCTCATCCGGCATTCAGGGCGAAGTGTATATGACCATGAAAGAAAATAGAAATTACCAGGCCGTGCAAACTTTTTTATGGGAATGGAGCGGATACAGAATTGGTGCGCCAATGATGCAAACCGGCATGACATTGCAGAGAGGCTTTGTAAAAAATATAAAAGATAAATTATTTAGAACACATTATGTCAATGCTTTTGAATTGGAATATGAGAAGATGATTAATGAACTGAAACTTGCTAAACAAAAAGGCTGTAAATATTTTGGCGGTTATGCATCATCATTAAATGTTTATGCTGAAGCGTCTGTTAAAGCCGGATTAAATATTCAATTTGATGGTGTAATTGCTTGGGGCGATAAATTATTTGATCATTATAAAAAAAATATCAAACAAGCTTTTGGAGATCCGATCGTTACAGAATTATATGGAACCACAGAAGGATTTGTTATCAGCGGAACATGTGGAAAAGGAAATATGCATCAGCTA
>CAILAF010000166.1 GCA_903832075.1 uncultured Chitinophagaceae bacterium | reverse complement strand
CAACAATATTTTTTATTCGGGCGAAAATGGTTTGTTTGAAATTGTAACTTCAGTTGACTTTGATACGATCACATTATCATTGGATGGTTTTGAAAAATTTAAAAAATATGTAGATGTCAAATCATACCAAAGATTCATTCTAAAAAAATTACCTGATGCCAATAATACCATCAAAAATAAATTGGCTTCACGAACCAAAGATTTATTGGAAGATAAAACCACAATGGCTTCTTTTTCAGGTGAGAGTTATAGTAATTTGATTGAGAATAATTTTATTGAAGCATCTCAATATCCCGAAACAGGATTTGCTTTAAATATTGATAAAGCATCTTACAGCAATATTCGCCGTTTTATTTCCAATGAAATAATTGCTCCCCCCGATGCTGTTCGAATTGAAGAAATGTTGAACTATTTTAATTTTCGCAATGCACAAGAAAATAATTCACATACAGATTTTACTTGCTCTTCTAAATTAACTACTTGTCCATGGAACAATAACAATCAATTATTATTTCTTCACATTACTGCACCTAAATTAAATTTAGATTCTGTTCATCCAAGTAATTTGGTTTTTTTGATAGATGTATCAGGTTCTATGGAACGCCCTAACAGACTGCCTTTGCTGCAAGCTGCTTTTAAATTATTAGTAGAAAATTTACGGGAAAAAGATACCATAAGTATTGTTACTTATGGTGGTTATGTTGCCAATCCGCTTAAACATATTTGTGGTGCAGAAAAACAAAAGATCTTTAATGCATTAGATTCATTAATTGCTGATGGAGATACTCCCGGAGAAGCCGGCATTCGAACTGCGTATGATGTTGCACGACAATCATTCATCAAAAATGGAAACAACAGAGTGATATTAGCAACTGATGGTGATTTTAATGTTGGACAAACATCTGATAAACAATTGGAAGATTTAATCACTATTCAAAAACTTAGCGGTATTTATTTAACCTGTATCGGTGTTGGAATGGGTAATTATAAAGACAGCAAATTAGAAACGCTTGCAAAGAAAGGAAATGGGAATTCTGCTTATATAGATAATATCAATGAAGCAGAAAAACTATTGGTGACAGAATTTACGCAAACATTATATTCTGTTGCCAACGATGCATTTACTTCTGTTAATTTTAATCCTAACATTGTTAAAAGTTACAGACTGATTGGATTTGATAATAAGAAGAATGCTATTAATGATAGTACCAGTGAATTAGAAGGTGGCGAAGTAGGAAGTGGTCATAGCATGATGGCAATATTTGAAATTGAACCGCAAAAAGAAATAAAAGACAGCACTACTCCTATTGCCAAACTTCAGCTTCAATATAAAGAGCCTCAAACAAAAAATGCTTTATCACAAAAATTTATAGTTCCATTTAGTGTTCAACATTTTAATTCTGTAGACCCTGTATATCGTTTTGCTGCTTCAGTTGTTATGTTCGGCAGTTTATTAAAGCATTCTAATTTTGCAAAAAATTATTCTTTTAAAGATGTAATCAATATTGCTTCCAATTCTGCAGATATAAATAGCCGTATTCAGCAGGAATTTATTTCACTTGCACAAAAAGCAGACAGACTATATAATCACAAAAAGAAAAAACGAGATAAATAAATTTTATTTCATCGCTTTTTTAAACCCATTTGAATATTATTTATTGCACTCCATGTGGTGGTGGTTTTTGAGCCGGTGGGTTATTACGTGGTGGTTGCACTTGACGAGTTGCAGGTGGATTACTACGTTGCTGCACCGGACGTGTTGTTGCAGGTGGATTACTGCGTTGCTGCACCGGACGTGTTGTTGCAGGTGGATTACTGCGTTGTTGCTGCACAGGACGTGTTGTTGCAGGTGGATTACTGCGTTGTTGCTGCACAGGACGTTTTGTTGCAGGTGGATTACTGCGTTGTTGCTGCACAGGACGTTTTGTTGCAGGTGGATTACTGCGTTGTTGCTGCACAGGACGT
>CAILAF010000165.1 GCA_903832075.1 uncultured Chitinophagaceae bacterium | reverse complement strand
TTTAATTATAATTATTTATTGAGAAAAGATTAATAATTATATTCTTGTATTTGCAAATAAGTTACCTTACCTGAATGGTAAAAACAAGAAAAGTACTCAAGCAATTTTAATTTAAAAGCTGTAGAATAATGCAATTTAAAGCCTCTTATATTTTAGATGTCATCGCTAATCAAATTTTGACTTTTGAAAATTCGAAAGAAGATAAATATGATGTTGATATTCTAAAAATCAGAGGGTTGTTAAAACAATTGTCAGCATTCGATGTTGATGGTGAATGTTTTAACAACCAATTTGATTACAAAAACCTAAATCCAATATTATCTACTGTAAATAATATTATAACAAGAGGACTGCCAACAAAAGCACCAGTAAAAATTGAACAAGAATTAGCAACAGTAATTGGAGTTACTCAAAGAAATAGCAATAAGAAATCTGAAATAAATTTTATCGAAAGCAATTACAATATTGAACTAGAAACAATTTTTGAATTGCTACACCTTGTTTACCCTAAAATTAATATTGAAAGAGAAAAGTATATTGGAAAATTAGCAAATGGTGGTGAGTGGAAATTTATAAATGAAACATTATCCAAAACACCTTTCATTAAACAAATTCTACAATCTCAAAGACCATTTAAAACCATAACCACAATTTTAGCAGGTGGTCAAACTGTTGATTTTGCTTATGAAATTCCTTATTTACATAAAAACACTGTAACAGAAAATGATGGCAGTATTATTTTTGAAAAGTTTACAACCAAAGGTGTAATATTTGAATTTGATGGGAAGCAACACCACTTACAAGCAATTAAAACTTATGATAACTATAGAAATGAGGTTGCAGAAGAAGTAAATTTTGAAACATTAAGACAACCATCAGAAGCAAGAGAAACTAATCCACAAATTGAGCAACAATTTCGACACGATATTTGGAAAATATTTGAGAAAAACTACAATCGCAATATTGAAGAATGGCTTAAAGAGTATATTTTAATTTTCACACCGATTGCAGTTGCCAGAATCCAAAAAACATTGATAGAATATTTTTTAAGGAATGAAAATTACTTAAAAAAAGAACAAATTTCTATTGCAGTAATTGAAAGAGATATTCCTTGTGCAGAATTAGCAATTAATTCCTTTACACAAATATTTAATAATTTACACAAGCTAATTACAGAAGAATTTAATCTGCCGAAGTTCAACTTAACAGTTTTTCAAAATAATGATTTTAGCAAGTTTGATTTAAACAAAAATTGTAAAAATGGTGTAACTTTTAATGAAGCTGATTTTGATATAATACTTGATGTTGCTACACTTTTCCGTTCAAATATTTATGATGATGGAAAATATAAATCAAGCAAAAAAATAACAATCCGTTCAAGCCATTTTTATGATAACAGTTTTGGAAATTCACGAAGAACTTATTGTGCTAAACCACTACACTATAAGCCACTTGTGTATAAAGAACAAGATGGGTCATATAAGCCGAATGAATTAGAGAAATACATAGAATTTTTTATTCAAAATATTTTTCGCAAACCTTCATTTCGAGAAGGGCAGCTTCCTATTATTTCAAGAGCATTACAATTGTTGCCAGTTATTGGGTTATTGCCCACTGGTGGTGGTAAATCTCTTACTTTTCAGTTAAGTGCATTAATGCAGCCAGGTGTTAGTATAGTGGTTGACCCTATTAAATCTTTAATGGAAGACCAAGTAAGGGTTTTGAAAAATAACTGGATAGATTGCTGCGACTATCTAAACTCTAATATTACCACAACAATAAGAAGAAATAAACTCTACCATTTAAGGTTTGGAGAAAGCCAATTAATGTTTCTCTCACCCGAAAGATTTGTAATGGATGAGTTTAGAAAATTAGTAAGGGGCATTAATTCTCTATTTGATTTATCAATTATATATTGTGTAATTGACGAAGTGCATTGTGTGTCTGAATGGGGTCAGAACTTTAGAGATACTTATTTGTTCTTAGGCAGAAATGCACAAGAATTTTGTTTTACTAAAAATGATACTGAAAATAAGAAGGTTTCATTAATAGGGCTTACAGCTACTGCTTCTTATGACGTATTAGCAGATGTTGAGAGGGAATTAAAGATTGAGCATTCTGACATTGCAAATGCTTTAATAATGACAGAGAATACTATAAGACCAGAAATGTTTTTTAGAGTTGTTGAAGAAAATAATTTGTCAAAATCTACAGCATTAAATAATGATATTGAAAACATCGGAAGTAATTTACAATATTGGAATAACAAAGAGAGAATAACAGAATCTGTTGAACATCATTTTACGGCTTTTGATAAAGATGAAAACAAACCAAAAGATGAGTTATTAGAGGATAAACTAAAATTAGTAAGCGACATATTAATATGCGAAGATTCAAGTTCAACAACAAGAAATTTAAGTTTAACAACTCAAAATGACCATTGTGCAATAGTTTTCTGTGCAACAAAAAGCGATTTTGAGAAAAAATCTATAAACTCTGTTTGTGAAGTATATACAATTCTTACAAGTAATAACAAAGGATACTATTTTGGTTCAGACAAAAGTGAAGACCTTATTGATGAAGCCGTTCAAAAACATTTTAATGATTTTGTAAATAACAGATTAAAACATATAGTTGCCACAAAAGCTTTTGGAATGGGCATAGATAAAGAAGATGTTAGAGCTGTATATCATATTAATTACTCAAACTCATTAGAAGCATTTGTTCAAGAAGCTGGTAGAGCAGGCAGAGATAAGAAAATTTCAGAGTCAGTAGTTTTACTAAATAGCCAATCTATATTTTCAATTTCACCGAATATCTTCAGCAAAGAAAATTATGATAAACTTGGAAACGATTTTTTAAGAAATGTTGAGTATAGAAAGAA
>CAILAF010000164.1 GCA_903832075.1 uncultured Chitinophagaceae bacterium | reverse complement strand
TATGAAAATAAACGTTATTTGTACAAAAAAATCCCGACGCTAAGGCCGGGATTTTAATTGAAAGAGTGGGAGAGAGGGCATTATAACTGCACTTCACCCAGGTACATGCTGTTTGAATTATTAGAACCATTGGCTCGGGTAAAATACATCCAACTGTGAGCTTTGCCGCCTGTCCAGTTATCGGGCAGTTCTACCTCCAATGTACCTTCAATACGGGTTACATCGGGCTCATAAAGCATTGCTTCGCGCAGGTCTTCATTAAAAAAGACTACAGTTACCGTGTCGTTGGCTTTGGCCGAATCAAATTGGCTGTTGTGAATATTACCGGTATACCAGTCCACTTTCACTTTTGATCCTGTTGTTAGCTCTACCGAATGCTCGCCTGAAGCATAAACGTTATCGCTGCCAACAGCCATTACCAGTTTACTCACATCCATAGTCCAATTGGGCGCTGTGCCTGTCACTGCATTTCTGAATGCATACGAAACCGCCGTGTCAAAACCGCCTTTGCCATTAAACGTGTATTTAAACAATTCACGCATACAGCTCATATAAGCTATGACAAAAGCAAATTTTGTACGTTGTGCCACTTGTTTATCCGATTTCGGATTGCCAGGGGCTCTGAAAATTCTCAATACATTTCCGTTATTTCTTGTTTTCGCAGCTACTGCGCCACCATGTCGACCGGATATTTCGCCAAAAGTGGTTGAATTAAAAATTGCCATTTTTTCTCTTTTTTTGGATTATTATTGTTGTTGAAAAATTTTATTGAATACAATTAACGGTTAACTGTCAATTGATAACTGTTAACTGATGACTGTTAACTGATAACTGATAACTGAATAGGTGGAGGTCTTGTTTTTGAAGCAATCATAAAAGTTTAGTTTTACATGCCGCAAAAAAAATGCAACACAGGTTTTCGTTTGTGCTGCAAAATTAAGTAGATAAAATAGCCCTGGGTAACCTTATGGTAACCCCAAATTTACATGTTTGCTACAATATTTTTTGAAATTTGTTCTAAACCCAATCCATCAAATTTCTCTTTCACATAATTCAAATCATCTTTTAGTCTGCTATTAAGTTCATCACCGCCTTTGAATGGATCGGAAAGGATTTTATATATATTGGATTCACTTTTTCCGGTTAGAAATTGTATAAAACGTGCCAAAATAGTTTTATCAATATTTTTTATTTCTAATGCGTTAAATATAAAATACATAGCAAGAACTTGTCTTCTGTTGGTAAATTCCTTATTTTTCAATGTATCCGAATCTTCTTTTTCTGTTAAGGGCTCAGCCTGATTACTCAGAATTAATGCTTGTTCAAATAAATCAGAATAGTCAAAATAGATTTCTAATAGAAAAGTGCAAACTGTAATGTAACTATCTATCAATAATTGCTTTTCATTATATGAAATTTCTCCTTCTTCATATTTTTTTAATTTTAGATAGTTATTTGCAAGAGCTTCCACTTCAAAATAAAACGTTGCAGGATTATCGTTTAAATATGTTTCAATGCTTTTGTGCCATTCATATAAACCCCGAAGTTTGAAGTCATAAATTTTTTTTAGCTTTTGATAGTCGCCTATCTCATTAAATAGAATCCAGAATTCTTCTTTTATAGAATCTGTATCAATTGATTCAATGGTATTTGAATTCTCAACTAAAAATTTTAAATAATCATCAAATGGTAGGGAAATTTTATTATTAAAAATTACATAAAAATTCGACACACTTTGGTTTAATTTGTTTATCAACGCATCAGTACATTTTACGTGTTTCATATTAATTCTTCTAATATTATTAAGTTTATTACTACATCACTCCAGCCACATAAAAACTCAGTTAGTACCATGCAGCTTTTAAGCCAATTTATGACCGGGTTCAGGACGATGCGTGGCTTTAGTTGTTTAAGTTTCTATAGAATTGTATTGCAGATAACAAAAATACATAATCTCTGATAATTTTCACATATCCCGACTTAAAAAGTTTTCAACAATTTTTTTTGATTGGAAATTTTCAAACCCACTGTGACTAAATCAGGTATTCTAACACGTTTTCTCACTTTTAGATATTACCTTGTTTATCCAGTCATTAAGATAAACCCAAGCTATTACAAATCATTCAGTTTTCCAATTGTCTTTGGCGCTTGTCTTTCCAAAATAAAAGGTTAGACTTCGCCTGAAAGTTAATTACGAGAAACTTTGAAAGCCAAATACCGAACAAGCAAATGCAGAACCATTTCTTGTGCAAAAGAATGCAAAACTAAACTTTTTTAAGTTTTGTTGAGTGTGGCAAAAAATCTTTTAAAAAACTTGTTCGGGCTCTGCCGAGCGTTGCAAATTATCATGCAAATAATTTTACAATCCGCACATAGGCAAAAAAAAAGTTTTGAACGTAAATTTATAATTATCAAAACCATACCCGCACCATCATATTAACCTCCCATCATAAAAAAACTCGAAGCAATTTTTGCAAATAATAGTAAATATAAAATTATAACTCTTCTAAAAGGTTTTCAATTTAATAATGACAAAATGCGCGTTAATATTCAATTATAGTTATCATATTATCACAATTAGTCGTATATTTGTAGCATTTATTAGGTATTAGTTTTTTTAAGGTGTCATTGTGTATGTTTAGATTAAAATTATGGATACATTGTGTAAGTATAATGGTTCCGATTGCTACGGAGCCAAAGAGTTGGAGGTTTTACTCGAGTTAAGTTCATTATTAAGTAATAAGGAGATTGATTTAGATGAAGTTGTTCGGATACTAGCGGAGCATTTGAAAGCCGAGCGTATCATTCTAACTATTTTAAATCGTGAGAATTCGAAAATAAACATTGAAGGATCTTTTGGAATAACCGAAAAAGAAAAAAAAGAAGCCGTTTATCAG
>CAILAF010000163.1 GCA_903832075.1 uncultured Chitinophagaceae bacterium | reverse complement strand
TCGCTTGGTGCAACAAAATCGGCACCGGCTTGCGCATGACTTAAACTCATTTGCAGCAATGCATCAACGGTTTCATCATTAACAATTTCGCCGTCTTTCACAATTCCATCATGACCATAAATAGAATATGGATCTAGCGCAACATCAGTCATAACAAGCATTTCAGGCACTGCATCTTTTATGGCTTTAATAGTTCGCTGCATTAATCCATCAGGATTCCATGCTTCTTTTCCGGTATTATCTTTTGTTTCGTCTTTTGCTTTTACAAATAATAAAACAGATTTAATTCCTAAACTCCATAACAGTTTTACTTCTTTAATGGTAAGGTCAATCGAGTAACGAAAATAATTTGGCATCGATGGAATTTCGTATGCCACATTTGTTCCTTCATCATTAAATAAAGGAGCAATAAAATCGTTTGGCGATAAAGAACTTTCTGCAACCATACTTCTGATAGCAGGTGTTGCTCTTAATATTCTATTTCTTCTTTGTAAATGCATTTTAATATTTTTTTGTAACCAACTTTTGTTTTTCATGTCATCGCCTGTTGCGTCGCACACTTCAACGTTCAAATCATTATTGAACTTTTTGAACTTATAACTTAATACTTACAACTTAGCACTTTCTTCCTTCACCGTATCAACAAATGCTCTTGCATGATCAACCGGAACATTTGGTAAAATACCATGGCCTAAGTTCGCAATATGATGTCCTTTTCCAAAAGCTCTTAACATTTGTTTCACTTCTTTTTTAATTACAGGAATTGGTGAAAATAATTTTGCCGGGTCAAAATTACCTTGAAGCGTAATATTATCTCCCGCAAACTTTCTTGCCATTTGTGGTGTGATGCACCAATCAATTCCCAAACCCGCTGCACCTATTGCTGCCATTGATTCTAAACTATGCCAGGCACCTTTTGCAAAAATAATTACAGGCACATCATCTTTTAACGCAGCAACAATTTGACGAATATATTTCAACGAAATATTTTCAAAATCATCCGGTCCTAATAATCCTCCCCAACTATCAAATATTTGAACGGTATCGGCACCTGCTGCAACTTGTCCTTTTAAATATGCAATGGTTGTATCAGTTATCATTTGTAATAACTGATGTGCTAATTCAGGTTGCATGTAACAAAATGCTTTGGCTTCATCAAAAGTTTTAGAACCTTTTCCCTGAACCATATAACATAAAATTGTCCATGGTCCACCTGCAAAACCAATCAATGGAACTCTTCCATTTAATTCTTGTTTAATTAATTTTATTGCATCAAAAACATAACCCAATGTTTCATCAACATTTGGAACACGAATACGATTAAGATCATTTAAAGTCTTAATTGGATCAGGTAAAACAGGTCCTTTGCTTTCGATCATTTGAACTTCCAATCCCATTGCCTGCGGTACAACTAAAATATCCGAAAATAAAATCGCCGCATCAACGCCAATAATATCAACGGGCTGTAATGTAATGGCAGCGGCTAATTCAGGCGTTTGACATCTTTCAAAGAAACCATATTTCCCTCTCAATACCATATACTCAGGTAAATATCTACCTGCTTGTCTCATCATCCAAACAGGGACTCTTTCTGTTTTTTCGCCACGCAATGTTCTCAATAACAAATCATTTTTTATATTACTCATGTAGATATTTTATTTGAATTAAAATAACCAATTACTCTTTCAATCATTTGTTCTTTGCCGGGCCATTCACTTGTAATGATCATATTACTGCAATAAGATTGAATAGTTGCAGTTG
>CAILAF010000162.1 GCA_903832075.1 uncultured Chitinophagaceae bacterium | reverse complement strand
TTCTTTCTATTTTTCATTCTATAACTACCTCCATCAAGATTAATAATTTCACAACGATATAAAAGTCTATCAAGCAAAGCAGTAGTTAATACGGTGTCTTTAAGCACATCAGCCCACTGCTTGGGAGATTTATTAGTTGTAATAACAATAGATGTTTTTTCGTGTAGCTCATTTACAAGATTAAACAAAGCAATAGCATCTTGTTCCTGAACAGGGAACATCATAATGTCATCAATAACCAGTAAATGAGATTTTAGGATACGCCTATATTCCACCGCAGCAGTACGAGTAACGTCTTTCATTTTTAATACTTTTATCAACTCATCCATACTTTTAAAATATGCCCTGTAACCTTGTTCAACGGCATCAAAACAAAGACCCGCAGCGATGTAAGTTTTACCAATACCAGAAGGTCCCATAAGGATAACATTATAGTTTTGTTCAAGCCATTTAAGTTCCCGCAACTGATTTAATTGTTGTTTACTAATCCCATTTGAGAAGGAAAAATCATACAGATTTAAATTGTAGCATAAAGGTAATCGAGCTAATCTGGCTCTATTCTGTTTGTCTTTTTCCATACGATTATTAATTTCTTTATCCATAATCATTTTTATAAAATCCAAATAAGATATTTGGTTTTTCTGTGCTTCTGCAATTACATCATCCAGTTGATTTGATATGGCTGATAAATTTAATTGCTTACACTGTTTTTTTATAACCTCTGTTTTTGTCATGTAAATATAAATTTTATTTGTTCATAATTCTCTCGTAATCATCAATATTGCTTGTGCTGGGAGTTTGCTCGGCTTTTTCTAAAGAAGATTTATTCATTAGTTTTATATTTTCTTTTATTTTTCTTGGTTTTGGAGTGTCATCGATTAATACATAAAGAACTTTTTCAAAATCATATCCGTGTAAAATGTTGTTTTTTATGCAATACTCAAGTGTTTTATCGGCTATAGCTCTGTCATTTTGAGCCAATGCTTTTAATATTACTTGTAAATGGTCTCTGGTATATCTTGTCCATTTTTCTCTGATTTGCTGTAAATAAATTGAAGCAGCTTCTTGGTCTGTAAAACAATTAATAGCTTGGTTTAGCATTTCTTCTAAGGTTTTAGAATTATCCCTTTTGTGATTGCTGTTGGATATTGTTTTTCCTTTGTCGTTGGATATGGTATGAGAACAAATAAGTTGTTCCTGCATATTGTGTATTTCAATCTGTCCTTGATTCTCTTTTACTAAAACCTGCGTTCCGACTTGCTGATATGTTCCCATTGGTACAGTATAGAAATTACTTTTGTATGCAATGGCGTTTGTTTTTCTCACATTATGAATGTTCATTTGTTTAAATTCTTTTATCAATGGTGTAAATGGATTTAAAAATGGTTGCTCAGTGAAAAATTCACTCTCTGGTGCTTTTTTAGTATAATTGTGAGGTAAGTGGTTCGCTGTTCTGCTAAGCCACGCTACAGCCTCTGTATTTAGCATTTCAATATCGTAATAAATCCTGTTATACAAAAAATTCTTCTTTACATATTGAATGACATTTTCTATCTTTCCTTTACTTTGAGGGTCGGCTTTTCTGCAAAAATGCAATTCAAAATTTCTTGTTTTTGTATATTGTTTAAATGCTGTTGTAAGAATAATATCGCCCAGATTTTCATCAACAATCATTGTCCTGTCCTGGTCATAAACTATTGTTTCTGGAATGCCACCGAAAAATTCAAATGCGTTTTCGTGAGCTAAAACAACAGTTTCTGATGTGAATGATTTATCAGAA
>CAILAF010000161.1 GCA_903832075.1 uncultured Chitinophagaceae bacterium | reverse complement strand
CAGGCGAATGGACAGATTGGGTTTCATTTGGCGGCCTATTTAAAACCGCATTTAGGGCATGGGGTTGGTATGAACTATATCAACCCGTAGGCGATTACATAGACAACATGAAAGTTGCTGATGAATATCTTAAATCTGGTCCCCCGGACGGATTTACTCAAGAGCAATATAACGCATATCAAAACAAACAAATGAGTTTAGTAATAGGACGTTTGGGTGCGTTAATAGCAGCAGGCTATATTTCAAAAGGCAATTTTATAATTAAAGCAGTAAGAAAATATCTTCCAGGTGCAGACCTTGCAGCACTTGCAACTTATGCTTCGTATTATCTTGTAAAAAACAATTTCACCTTATTTAAGTTCAATAAAATTGTTTTGATTTCTATCGGATTATTTTTATTTATATTTATTCACTTGCTTTCTGTAAGGAGTGGCATTATTGCATTGTATGCAATGATGTTTGTAGAAATACTAATTTATGTTTTTAAATACAAATCCTATAAAAGAGGTTTTATCACTTTTTTAGTTGTTGTGTTTTCAGGAACGATAATGATGATTCTTTCTCCTTCTCTAAAGAATAAAATGATAAATACACAGCAAGATATTAGCGTTTTACAAAATGAAGGAAATGCAAATAATAACTCATTAGCAACAAGGTTTGTTTCGTATGAAATTGCTTTTGATCTTTTTAAAGAAAATATATTTCTTGGATGCGGACTCGGAGATTTAGAAATAAAAAACACAAAACTTTTTAACCAAAAGCATCCAGAGATTGCTCGCCCAATTATTCCTCACAACCAATTTATTTACTACTTGGCATCAATGGGAATTATAGGTTTGTTATCATTTGTATTCTGCTTTTTCTTTCCTCTATTCTACAATAAAAATTATCGAAACGAATTTTTGCTAATGGTATATGTCACGTTGTTTTTATCATTCTTAACAGAGCCAATGATTGAAACTCAACTTGGCGTGGCATGCACAGTAATATTTATTATACTTCCGTTAATGATTAAAAAAGAAGAAAGATTTTATAATGAATTTTTCTAAAGAAAATACTGTTTTGAAAATTTATTAATATTTAAGAAACCAACATCACTTTAAATTTCGGTATAGTTTTCTGAGTTTAGCATATTTTACCATTGTTTGATATGCAATAGATGAAGCAATAAAAAAACCATCTGCACCATCTAAAAAACCTAACTTAAAAATATATCCATTTATAAAAGCCAGAAGCGGATTGATAATTAGTTTATGCACCGGGGATTTCTTCCCTTGGTGACACATAACATCAGCCTGCATTGTAGTGTATTTATTATTTTGAGAAATGACTTCTTCTAAATTGTAATAGCTGTAGTGCAAAATATCTCCATGCAATTGTTTAATGGTTGAATTCATTTGCATTTCAACTTTTTCATGAATATTAAATCCAGCCCATTTACCTTTTGTTTTATTGAACAACCTCAACTTTTTATCAGGATACCAAGTACCATGTTTTATAAAATGACCACATAAGTTTGTGCATCTACTCATTATGTATGCATCATTCAAAAAGCCTTTTTTCTTTTCGATAGAAATATTTTTTATTAACTCGTTGCTCAAAACTTCATCAGCATCAAGGCATAAAACAAAATCGTTGGTTGTAAAATTAAGTGCTAAATTTTTTTGTTCGGTATATCCTAAAAATTTTTGTTTGATAAATTTAACAGAATATGCTGCTGCAATTTGTCCAATAACTTCAGGCGTATAGCACGTTGGTAAAAATGGCAGTGCTGGCGTTGCCATGCTCACGATTAAATT
>CAILAF010000160.1 GCA_903832075.1 uncultured Chitinophagaceae bacterium | reverse complement strand
TTACATAGAGAATCTTATCATTAACAGATCATTTACCGATTGCTTAGTGTTTTGAGCGGATTGTTTTTTTACCGGTTCCGCTTTCTTTTGTTTTTCAGGTTGATAATGATATCGTGAATTGTCGCTATCATTTTGCAATTGTTTATCTATTTCTTGTAACTCATGCAATTTTTGTTCTTTCTCTTTTAATATTTGTTCTTTACTTTTCTTGAACTCATCAATGGCATTATTCGGCGTGTTATCTTCTTCATTATCATCATTACTTAATTTATCTGTTCTTTCCAATCCTTTGGCAGTCATGATATATTCAACATTATGATCCCATTTTTCTTCATGTATGTTTTCGTAATATCTCCAATCCCATCCTTCGTCATCCCAGTTATTGCCAAACTGAATATGAAAATCTTGTGCAGCATCATAATCTACTTTTATTTTTTTACCAATCGGAACTGCAACAGTGATAATGATTCTTTGATTACGGAATTTTTCATGTTTTGTTAATGCAATACCTCTGTCTAATTGCAATACCGTATCTAATTGATTAATTTGATAATTAATCTTATTCACATTGTCATCTGCTTCTTTTTTACTTCTTCCATCAGCAAACTTTACAACAGATACCTGAAAACTATCGTTCGGTGATTTAATGATCCTTACTCTGGTGTTTTGAATGTATAATGTATCATCATCTAAATTTTCAAATGGTTCTAATTTAAACCAACTTCTATTGCTGTAAAATTTTGAATGAGGAGGAACTCTTAATTCTAACTTATTTACTTTGGCATTTGTTAATACAACATTTTGCTCTTCCGGACGATTACTGTACCGGAAATCATTTCTTAATGATGCCAATAACCCAATCATACATACCCAACCTAATATCCATAAGGCAATAAATACAGAGCGTAATAATTTGCTGTTGCCTTTTAATCTTGCAATTCGGCGAACGATCCATGTAACCAATCCAATAAAAGGCACCCAAATAAATAACATCAATGTTCCCCAAGCCAATACATCTTCCCATCCGTTATTTAAAACAAATTCTTTATGAGGTAAATAACCCGCACTCATAATTCCAAAAACAAATATTGTAACCACTAATGAGAATAATATTGAACCAATAATAAAGTATGCAAATATTTTAGCGAAAATCACAATAACATCTCCAACCCCACGACCTACACGTCTTACAGTGCTTGCACCTTGTGTGTTGGCTGTTTCAGAAACTTGTTTGCCAAACTGTTGTGCTTTTTGGGAGAAATCTTTTCCAAATTCTTCTGCTCTTTTTGAAAATCCCTCCATATCACTTTGAATCGTATTTTTAATATTATTCAAATCCACTTTTTCTCCTTTCATTTCTAATTTATCGGCTGTGGTTTTTGCTTCCGGAAAAACCATCCATAAAATAATATATAAGAAAGTAGCACCCGGACTAAAAGATATGCTTAAGAAATGTGGAAAATCCCAAATACCCCAATGTCCAAAACGAAAGATGAAAGAAAGAAATGGTATCAGGAATATTAATCTTGGTATCCAAACATGTACGCCAAAATAATGTGCCATGCCACTGCAAACACCTCCAATTAATTTATCATCCGGATCTCTGAATAATCGTTTGCGTTGCGAGCCAATCACTTTTGATGCACTGCTGGGCGCAGCTATCCATAATATCATATAAGAAAGAAAACCTAAACCCGGAATTACGATAAATATCACTCTAACTATCACCGGATCAATCCCAATATAATTGGCGATACCGGCGCAAACGCCACCCAATACTTTATGGTTTTCGTCTCTGTAAAAACGGCGTTGTTCATTGGTAGTATTGGAAGATGAACTTTGTTGAGAGGAAGAATTGTTTTGTTCTTGCTTACTGCCTAATTGCGATTTTACATTGGCTTCTTCATCTTCAAAATCTTCAGGTCTTCCCATGCTGTCAATGATGCGAGTCACATCATCATCACAAATACAGGTATTTCCTTGCTTTAATGTTTCGCTGAATAGTTCAGCAATTCTGCTTTCAATATCATTGATGATCTCATCGCGTCCATCTTCATTTGCAAAGAAAGCGCTTAAGCTCTCAACATATTTTTTCAGAATATCGTAGGCAGATTCCTCAATGGGAACTACTCTGCCCTGAAAGTTTATATTGATTACCTTTTTCATGATTGATTCGAGTTTTGTTGGTTAGAGTTGGGGTTGTTTTCTTCAGGGGTTGAATATTGTTGTTGCGGTTGTGTAAGTGCATGCACTGCATCTGCCAGTTCCTGCCAGGTGCGTTCCAGTTCACCATAAAATTCAAGTCCCTTTTCTGTTAACAGAAAATATTTTCTGGGCGGACCACTATTGCTTTCCACCCAACGATAATTTAATAAGCCTGCATTTTTTAAACGAGTGAGTAATGGATACAATGTGCCTTCCAAAATATGCAGGTTGGCAGTTTTCATTTGTTCCACAATATCACTCGGATAAACTTCGCCCTGGCGAATAATGGATAAAATGCAAAATTCCAATACTCCCTTTCGCATTTGGCTTTGTGTATTTTGAATGTCCATATTCCGAAGTTTTTATAAGCACTTTATTTTCGTGCTTTGTTAGAAATAATAGTTGCTAATTTCATTAGAGCAATCATGCAATATCAGGATGCCATTAAAAATCTTCTTTGAATTCTTGCTTTTCTCATCCGTTGAATATTCCATAATCCGGCAGCACTGAAACTTGCTTTTGCATTAACATGATCTTTCATGTTGATAGCGATCGTTTCTTTTACTTCGCTGGTTAGATCATTCATTTCTGTTTTGTTAATGGCTGCTAAAAAGCTGTTGTTTGAAATTTTCATAAATTATGTTTTAATGTTTTAAAGGTTGCGTCAGTTTGTATTTTTTTAGATTCTTTTAAATCCACTTTATTTACTTTGACAACACAAAGATATAAATTATTTGGTACTATGCAACACATAGTACAATGTTTATTTTAGTAATAGGCAGTAGGAAGAAGTAAATATTATTATAAATTGCTTGTAATCAATAATTTATGTAATTAGCTTTGTTTTATCCAATATGATAAGCGGCTTATTTTGGTAGATGAATGGAGGCTAAAAAGCTAAAATTTTAGATGGATGATGTAATATTTGGAATATATGGTATCGTATTTTTTTGCTTTTTACTGTAGCTATTTTAGTTTTTACTTTCATCATTCATCGTTTACAATTTATCATTGTTTCTGCCCTACCTGCTTCGGGACTGCTTCGTATCAAGTCCGTCAATTGACGGACTTGATACGAAGTAAACAGGTATCAGTTACCCATCAATTACAGTAAAAATAAATTGTATGTAATATTATTTTTAAGTACATTTATTTTGTAATATAAACCATAAAATGGCAAGACAAAAAAATATAAAATTTGTTGGAACACAGGACAACATTATTTATTACAAATGGAAAGAAGTATTTAGTATGCGTACCAAACCGGTGAGTGTAAAACAAACTAAGGCAACCAAAGTATCTGCTTCTGTTTTTGGTACTGCTTCCGGTTTAGGAGCTGCATTGCGTAAAGCTTTTGCGCCGCTTCTTCCCAATGCAAAGGACAAGAAAATGCAGTTACAATTTCAAACTGCATTACAGAATTTTTTGCAACAAAATAAATCAAACAATATTGCAGCAGAAACTGCTGCAATTCAATTGCAGGGTTTTAGGTTTAATGAAAAAGCCGACGCCTATGGGTTTCTGCAAAAATTTGTTGCGATCAATTCTATTGAAAACAATACTATACATGCAGAACTAAAAACATTTAATCCTATACAGCAACTGCCTGCACCAAAAGACAGTTCATCTGTTACAGTATTGCTGGCAGCAGCAAGCTTTAATCCGAATACCGGCAAAATAACCGATCAAAATTTTATACATCAGGAAATAATATATACCAGTACAGTTGATGCAAAACAATTGCCCATTCCATTACAAAGAGAAAAGGACGATTTTATAATTATTGCTGCTGCTATACAATTCAATAAAATTGAAAATAACCTGCCGCAGCCTGTTAAGCAATTGCGTTACTTGTCTGCAATGGTATTGGGGATTTGGGTGACGAATTAAAATGGGTTGGAAAAAATTGTCTCAATAAATGTTTAATAGCGAGTTTATGAGACTTTGATTAATGAAACGTTGTTTTGGGAAATTGCCTAGTATTCGTAAAAGCAACTCTTCGTAAAAATAGTTTGTTATAAAAATAGTCTCACAAAGAAAGGTTTTATACAGATGATTATTAACATCGATAGCAGTTATCGATTAATTGATCTC
>CAILAF010000159.1 GCA_903832075.1 uncultured Chitinophagaceae bacterium | reverse complement strand
ATATAAATAATTTTTTAGAAAATCGGGATATTTTGCATCAAGTGTATCTAAAGAAGCAGATAAATGATTCGTATCAATAGCAAAAAAATCTTTTTCAAATCTTTCTACTTTTAAATTAACCTGGATACCTGAAACATCAGGAATATTTTTTTTATTCCTGCAAGCAATGACAAAAAATATCAATAAAATAAATCCTGTTTTTTTCATACCACGAATTAAAGTGAATTCAATGAATTATTGCAAATGTTTTTGTTAATAATGTTCATCAAAACTACAATTCGTAAAATTCAATACAAATCGTGAAATTTGCTTTATGAAAATTTTTCTGGCACAACAAAACTATCATGTAGGAAATTTTGAAAGCAATACAAAAAAAATTATTGCAGCCATTGAAGAAGCTAAAGCAAAAGGTGGCGATTTAATTTTATTCAGCGAAATGTGTGTGTGCGGTTATCCTGCTCGTGATTTTGTTGAGTTCAATGATTTTATCAATCAATGTTATCAATGCATTGATGAAATAAAAAAACATGCTGATACCATTGGCGTATTAATTGGTTCACCTGCACGAAACAAAATAAAAAAAGGAAAAGATTTATTTAATGCCGCTTTCTTTTTATACGAAAAAGAAATAAAAGCAGAGATTCATAAAACATGTTTGCCAACTTATGATGTGTTTGATGAATACAGATATTTTGAACCTGCTTACGATTGGCAAGTAATTAATTTTAAAGGAAAGAAATTAGCCGTAACTATTTGTGAAGACATTTGGAATTTGGGTGATAATCCTTTGTATAGAAATTGCCCGATGGATGAATTAATGAAACAACAACCTGATCTGATATTAAACTTAAGTGCTTCGCCTTTTGATTATACGCATGATGAAGATAGAAAAGCAGTAATTAAATCGAATGTTATCAAATATCATTTGCCGTTATTCTATTGCAATGCTGTTGGAAGTCAAACAGAGATTGTATTTGACGGTGCTTCATTAATTTTTGATAAGCATGCTAATTTATGCAAAGCATTGCCCATGTTTGAAGAAGCCATTGAATATGTAATATTAAATAACGATGGAACAATTGATGCACCAATCGTTGAACCTGCATCAAGAGTACCTGATAAAGAATTATTGCCGATTTCATTAGAAGAAAATTTAAATATTGATCAGATATATCAAGCATTGCTATTGGGCATTCGTGATTATTTTAAAAAAATGAATTTCACCAAAGCCATCATTGGTTCTAGTGGTGGCATTGATAGTGCAGTTACTTTGGTTTTAGCATGTGAAGCTTTGGGCAAAGAAAATGTTAGAGCAGTTCTTATGCCATCACCTTATTCCACTGATCATTCAGTAGATGATGCGATTGAATTAAGTAAAAATTTAAATAACCCTTACAACATCATTCGCATTGATGAAGTGTACGAAAGTTTTTTATCTACATTAAAACCGGTTTTTAATAATTTACCTTTTTCTTTAGCAGAAGAAAATTTACAAAGCCGTACTCGTGGAAATATTTTGATGAGCATTGCAAATAAATTCGGTTATATCTTATTAAATACTTCCAACAAAAGTGAATTGGCAACCGGTTATGGAACATTATACGGAGATATGGCAGGCGGATTAGGTGTTTTGGGTGATTGCTATAAATTGCAAGTGTATACATTGGCAAAATATATCAATCGAAATAAAGAAATCATTCCAATCAATATCATAGAAAAGCCGCCCAGTGCGGAATTGAGACCAAATCAAAAAGACAGCGATAGTTTACCTGATTATAATATTTTAGACAAAATTTTATACCAATATATTGAAAGAAGATTAGGACCTGAAGAAATTAAAGCGCAAGGTTTTGATGCAGCATTAGTTGATAGAACATTAAAGATGGTAAACACCAATGAATATAAACGCAATCAGTTTTGCCCGATCATTCGCATATCACCAAAAGCATTTGGTGTTGGAAGAAGAGTGCCAATTGTTGGAAAATATTTAAGCTGATTAATAATTATCCATGTACTTCCATCAATGGGATATCGCTATGAAAAGCTAAATGTTTAGTATGGCTTGTCTTAAAAATACTTTCAAATAATCCATGCTTTTTGGGAACAATGATTACCAAATCAATTTGTTCATCAAAAACAAAATCATTGATTCCTTCCACAAAATCATCCGAATGAATAAAATGATATTTTGGTTCAAATCCTTCAAAGAGTTTATCCATTTCTGAACTTTCAAAAGTATTATCGTCAATACCATCGCTGCCCCTTTCAACATGAACAATATGTAATTCAGCAGAAGTAGAATCCAATATTTTCTTAATTGGTACAACAGGAATGGAATGCGCCACATTATAAAAATCAGTTACCAACGCAACTTTATGAATAGATGTATAATTAGCTTTTGCAGGTACAATAATTACAGGCACATTAGTATTGCGTGCTACTTTAATTGTATTACTTCCAAATAATGATTCCTCAATTGTGCCTCCGCCTGTAATACCCATTACAATCAAATCAATATGAAGTCTGCTGCAAACTTCATCAATTCCTTCTGCCAACATATTAAACTCACATAATGTTTCAATAATAAGACTATTATCACAATATGCTAAAAACTTAAACTTAAATAACTGTAAATTCTCTTCACTAGTTTTTTTCACAGTCTTTAAATCAAATATTTCCAAAGCAGGTACCATGGGATCCGGACTTACTGAAACCGGTGCCTGATAAGTGTTGTATAAGATAATTTTTTTTGCTTTAATTTGTTTTCCAAGATCAATTGCATAAAGCGCCGCATTCTTTGATGTATCAGAAAAGTCAGTTGGTATTAAAATTGTTTCCATTGCAAATTATTTTCAATACAAAAGTAGAATCGCATGAAGCCGTAAAATATGAGAGAAGTCAGAATGAGATATGATTGATGTTATACAAAAAAGAGTTTGAATTTTTCATTCAAACTCTTTAGAAAAAAATTATTAAAAAAATATTATGTAATATTTTCAATGATTCCGGCAATGCCTTGTCCACCACCAACACATGCTGAAACAATACCATATTTTTTATTTAATCTTTTCATATCATTCAAAATTTGTACGGTTAATTTACAACCGGTGCATCCCAATGGATGCCCTAATGCAATGGCACCACCATTAATATTTACTATGTCTTTATTCAATCCTAATTCACGAATAACAGCCAATGATTGAGAAGCAAAGGCTTCATTCAATTCAATTAAATCAATATCATTCAAACTCAAATTTGCTTGCCTTAAAACTTTTGGAATAGCAGCCACCGGACCAATTCCCATAATTCGCGGATGCACACCGGCACTTGCACAATTCACTAATCTGCCAATTGGTTTTAGATTTAATTCAGTCACCATTCTTTCACTCATTACAACAACAAATGCTGCACCATCACTTGTTTGAGAAGAGTTGCCTGCAGTAACACTTCCACCTAATGCAAAAGCAGGTTTTAATTTTCCTAATGCTTCAACAGTTGTATCGGCACGCACACCTTCATCTGTATCAACAATATAATTCTTAACAGCTCTCTTCCCTTTTTCATTTACATATACTTGTTCAACATTAATTGGAAGAATACCCGATTTAAAATATCCATTATCAATTGCATGTTTTGCTTTTTGATGAGAGTTTAATGCAAATGCATCTTGATCTTCTCTGTTTACTTTAAACTCTTTTGCAACTGCTTCAGCAGTTAAACCCATTGCTAAATAATAATCAGGTTCATCTTTTGTAATACTATATGCAGGAACAGTTTTCCATCCGGTAGTAGGAACCAAACTCATACTTTCTGTTCCGCCGGCAATAATACAATCAGCCATACCGGTTCGTATTTTGGCTGTTGCCATTGCAATACTTTCCAATCCACTGGCACAATAACGATTAATGGTAATACCTGCTGCATCCAAACCAACAGCACGTGCAGCGATAATACGACCAAACTGTAATCCTTGCTCCGCTTCAGGTACAGCGTTTCCAACAATTACATCATCAACACGTTTGGCTTCTAATTGCGGCAAACTTGCCATCAATCCTTTAATTACTTCAACGGCTAAATCGTCGGGACGAAAAAAACGAAAACCACCTTTTTTACTTTTTGCAATTGCGGTTCTGTAACCCGCAACAATGTATGCTTCTTGCATGACAAACAATTTTGAATACCAAAAATAATAAAAAGTTGTTTATGCAACTAAATTTTTAAAAGATAAGTTTTTGTTAACGGGCTTTATTGCTACCATAATACTTCGTTGTGTCACTCTCTTCTGCGTTTTGTTCACTATTCAACAAATCGTTTGCATATTTGCAACATCATTTATTTGTATGTACAAAATCATTCGAGATATTTTATTTCAATTCGATCCTGAAAAAGTGCATAATTTTTCAATGAACACTTTACAAAATGCATGTAAAATTTCTTTCATTAAAAAAATCATTCAGCAACTATTTTCAGTTGAACATTCATCTTTAGAAAAAAATGTTTTTGGATTACATTTTAAAAATCCTGTTGGATTAGGTGCCGGCTTCGATAAAAATGCTTTTTACTTAAACGAATTGCAAGCATTGGGTTTTGGATTTGTTGAGATAGGAACCGTTACTCCAAAAGCTCAACTAGGAAATGATCAGCCAAGATTATTTCGTTTACCAAAAGATAAAGCGCTTATCAATAGAATGGGTTTTAATAATAACGGAGTAAATGTTGTTCGCAATCGTCTTGAAAAATGGAATACTTATAAACCGTCATCCGGCAATCGCCAACTGATTATTGGTGGCAACATCGGCAAAAATAAAATAACACCAAACGAAGATGCATGGAAAGATTATGAGATTTGTTTTACAGAGCTTTTTGATGTGGTTGATTATTTTGTAGTTAATGTCAGCAGTCCGAATACACCGGGTTTGCGTGAACTACAAGAAAAAGATGCATTGAAAAAAATATTAACCAATCTTCAAAATATTAATCACGGAAAAGAAAAACCAAAACCAATATTATTAAAAATTGCACCCGATTTAATACAAGAACAATTGGATGATATTGTTGAACTTTCATTCGAAATAAAATTAGATGGATTGGTTGCAACGAATACTACCATCAATCGCTCAGGACTCATAACGCAAGACCCAGAACTTATAACTCAACAAGGTGGATTAAGCGGAAAGCCTTTGCAGCAAAGAGGTTTAGAGGTAGTACAATATCTATCTCAACAAACAAATCATCAAATTCCGATTATGGCAAGCGGTGGAATTTTTACAGGTGAAGATGCAAAAAAGCAATTCAATGCAGGTGCTTCTTTAGTACAAGTATGGACAGGTTTTATTTATGAGGGACCAAGTATTGTGAAGAATATTTGCAATGCTTTGATAATAGATTAACATTAAAACATAGCAATAATCTTAAATCATCTTTTACCTTTAAGAAAAAAAATGAGTGCTCGTCAAAATATATTTAAAGCATTTGCCAATGCATTCAATGGCATTGCACATTTTTTTTAAATGAACGCAATGGAAAAATTCAATTGGCATTTGCCATTGCAGTTATTATCAGCGGATTTATTTTTAAAGTGAACGAAATTGAATGGATGATGTTATTATTATGCATTGGGTTAGTAATTGGCGCAGAAATGTTGAATAGTGCATTGGAAAAAATATGCGATCTCGTTCACAAAGATTTTCATCCAACAATTAAAATCATTAAAGATGTTTCGGCAGCAGCTGTGCTTTGGCTTGCAATCATTAGTGCCATCATTGGTATCATCATCTTCTTACCAAAATTGATTGCATTATTATGAAACAAAAAAACACCTCTATCAATATTGCATTAACGCTCTCCGTTTTATTTACTATGGTGTTATTGGCACTTAGAATTGCAAAAACAAATGATTGGTTTTATATTTTTTATGTATGGAATACTTTTTTAGCAATCGTTCCATTATTATTCAGCCGACAATTATTAAAACAATCAACATTAAATGGTAAAGCCATTTTTTTTCTTCTTGGCTGGATATTATTTTTCCCGAATGCACCGTATATCATTACCGACCTTATTCATTTTGATAATACAATTGGTTCTTTGCGTTGGTATGATTTATTGTTGGTGATGAGTGCAACATGGAATGGATTGATATTGGGATTGATTTCGTTAATGGAAGTAGAAAAATTTATGTCAAAATATTTACAACCGATTTGGTTGAATCTTTTTGTTTTTCTTGGATTACTGTTATGTGGTTTTGGAATTTATTTAGGTAGATTTTTGCGTTTTAATAGTTGGGATATCTTAACTAAACCATACGATTTGCTTCATGCTTCTGCACATCAGGCAATGCATCCTGTAGAGAATTTTAAAACTTGGGGATTCTCTTTTTTATTTTCTATCATGCTTTGTATTATTTATTATACGCTAAAAAAATTACCTCACTTTTTTAAGAGAGGTAATGAATAAAATAAGGATGATAAATTTTTTTATTAGAAATCTAATCCCAATGAAAAATAAAATAATGGGGATCCTCTAAAGAAGCCTTTCATTGGCCAACCTAAATCTGTTTTTATAAAATATCCTAATAAAGTACTTCGTGCACCAAAACCATATCCCGCGGCAAACGGGCCTAACCCTCCAGCATCAATTCTAACCAAGATTGGATTACCGGCAGTTTGTGTACCATAAACCACTGTGGGTCTTGAAATGCCACTATATTTTCCATTCCACGCTGTACCTAAATCAAAAAATTGTGTCAATTGAAAATTTCTTAAGAATGCATTATTAATTGGTTTATTAAATAATGTTGTAAACACCGGAAAACGCAATTCACTATTTATAACAAATGCATTATTACCATTGGCAATATTTTGATTATATCCACGCATATTTACAGCCAATGATTGAAAAGCATAAGATTGATCTGGTGCAGGTTGATTGGTATTAAATCTTGGATTTATCCATCCATCAACACCACCTAAATAATAAAGAATTTTTTGTGTGCCCCAACTAAAATCAGCAGCAGCACGTGTTGCCCAAATAAAATTGCGATATATTTTATGATAATGTCTTGCATCAAAACCAAAATCATAAGTTGTATTACTTGCTTTGATTGTAGGCGCATTTAAATCTAAAAAAACTTTCCATCTTGTACCATTCCAAATATTTTGCGCAGGATTTAAAGTATTATCAAATACATATTCCAATCTGCCTACTCCATACCAAGCACTACTATCTTTTTGTGAAAGGCCAAATGGATCAGGCACGCCTGTTGCATTATTGAATGCACGTATGATTCCTTTATCTTGTCGTAACCCAAGTGTTAATCTAAGGCTGCGTAATTCATCAAAAGGATAAGAAAAATTTATTTGATACAGATTAGTAACAAGTGCATTATTATAATAAGCTAAAGTGCCTTGAAAGAAGCCTGAGAAATTAGAAACTTTACTTCTGTAATAAGTAATACCCCAATCAACTCTTTTTCTGAAATTATGTAATGAAAAGAAAACATCCTTATCATTCAAATCAGTGCCAAAACGAACACCTCCAACAAATTTAATATCTTCAAACAGATCACTCACACCTGCACGAAAACTCCAGTTTATATCACTTCCATTATTTAATTCAATCGGACCTTGACCACCACCGTAAGGTTGATAACGATTAACTAAAATATTATTGGTAACACCTGCCAACACATAATCTGCACTATACTTCATTTTGTAATTATACAATTTCATTTTACTTAGATCACTGATCTTGAGTTTTGGTGCAGTGCCTGTATTTGCTTTTATTTTACTGCTATCAATTTTTTCATCTGCAAATTCTGATTGAAAGAAATCTTTCTGTTTAATTTTTATTGAATCGGACGCATTCTGTTTATACATTGTTGCTTTCCCGGCAATAGTTTTTTGCTGGTCCATAATCTTTTTAATGTATTCAGTAGGTCTTGCATTTACATTTCGTTTATTTAATGCATCCTCATTCACTTTTAGTTTATACAAATATTTATAATCACCTTCTCGCCTTGTTTCGCTTACTTGTCCGTTATTGCCTGCAATTCTTGTTTCTAATAAAGATGTTTGATAGTTCGTGATCGGAAAAGTATAAGTAGAATCACTATACACTTGAAAATAACTGATATTATCAGGTTCTTGTTTTCTCCAAGCAGCTAATGTAGAATCTAATTCTTTAGGAACAGGATTACGCAATACTTCATCACCAATTTGATAAACTGTATCAAGTCCATTGCGTTTAGTTGCAAAAAAACCAGCCCAACGATTACCAATTCCATTTTCATCCGAAACAAAAGTGAAGTGATTGGTATTGTATTGCATAGGATATGTTGCATTACCCAACTTCATATTGGTAAGCTGTGTGATTTGTTTTGTGTTGCCTTTATTTAAAATATCCACTAAAAAAATATTGAACCGATATTTACTTGGCAATACCGTATCAGTGTTCGGTGCATTTACACCCGGACGATTAGAAGAAAAAATAATACCGGAACGATTAGGGAAAGAAACATAAGTTGGATTCAAATCATCATAAATATCATTGGTAATTTGTTCAACTTTTTGTTCTTCAATTTTATAAGTATAAATATCTGAATGCCCATTTTTTACAGCACTCATTACTAAAGTATTTGCATCGAGCATAAATGATGCATCTAATATTTGATCAAACCCTGTGATCTCCTGTTTAAAGCGTTTATATTTTGCTACTACATCATACACAAACATTTTTGTATGACCTTCTTCCCAATAAATTACCAATAAACGAGTTCCTTTTACATCCCATGCCAGTATTGGATAATTGGGATTGATATCTCCCTGCTGTGTTCGCACACCTTTATCCAATAATACTTTTGGATCAGATGCACTTTCAACATACTTCACCCGATATACTCCTTTACTAAATTCAACTACTGCATAATTATTATTACGCGGATTTGGATTTGCCTGAAAACGGAAATAATCATCTTTGGTTACATCTTCATTCACACTTAAACTTCCTTTTGGCGCATTCTTACGTTTACGAATATCTTTATTATATATTTCCTGTTCATACGTCATGAAATCGGCCAATACCTCTTTGAATTTTTTCTTACAAATGCGCAGTGCAGCATTGTTCAAATTTTTATAAATGCGTGCTAAGTATAAAAAGTAAGTAGTATTTTCTTTTTTATATTTTTCTCCGAAATAATACCAAAAAGCATGACCGGCTAATAATGGTTTAGCAAAAGCGAATTGATAAAAATTATCATAATCTGCACTTAGAATTACACTTTTTAATTCATCATCTTTTTCGGTACTCCAAGTTTGTGCTGCATATTCAATATATCCATCAGTCAACCATTTAGGAAGATCCAATAATGCAGAATTGCTGGCTACTTCACCAACATCATCACCAAACAATAAATTATCGGTCAAGACTTTTGCAATACCCTGTCGAATTTGTAAACGCAAATGTTCATGATTACCATCAAAAAAAACAACGATCTTATTATTCACCAACTTTGTTAAACCACCTGCGTTCTGCCAATCAATTCCCAATCCAATATTGCTTTGTTTATAATCATCATAAGAATTATATACCACAATATTGGCACGGCGTTGCAAAGAATATTCAATAAAAGTTTCAATCCCTTTTAATTCATCTTCGGCAACTTGCGCAGCAAATTTCCCCAACTCTGTTCCGCCTTGCGAAACATAGGTATTGAAATTGGGTGACTGATAAAATTTCCATTTAAATTTTTTGAACTGCAATCTGTTCTTTCCATAGTCAACCATATTCACTTGCGCCATTGAAACAAGTGGCAATAAAAATAATATGGCAATAAAACATTTTTTTATTCTGTTCATTTGCATAACCTCGCTAAATTTAGAATCCGATTGATGATATTAAAAATGAGTTTGTATAATTAAAATATGAAGTTATTAGACAAAACGTTTCAATACATTCAATCGTTGTTAAAATTAGGTAATTACTATCAACCAATCAGAAAAATGAGTTTATGATTAAGGTAAAGTTTTTTTCGTTTAATCCCGTTCAGGAAAATACATATATTTTATATAACCAACAAGGCAATGCCATTATTGTTGATCCCGGTTGTTACTTTACTGCTGAGCAGGAAATGTTAAAAGAATTTTTAGTTACCGAAAATCTTACAGCCCTTCAACTGATTAATACGCATTGCCACTTGGATCATGTGTTCGGCAATAAATGGGTTCATCAGGAATTTGGATTGGAATTATATATTCATCCCAACGAAGCAATAATGCTGCAATTTGCTCCTGAATCCGGAAAGAAATGGGGATTAACTTTTGAAAATTATAATGGACCATTACATTTTTTGAATGAAAATGATATTGTTCATTTAGATAATGATGAATTAAAAGTTATTGCTGCGCCCGGACATTCGCCCGGCAGTATTTGTTTGTATTGTGAAGCAGATCATTTTATTATTGGTGGCGATGTGTTGTTTCGTGAAAGTATTGGCAGAACCGATTTACCCGGCGGCAATCATGAACAACTGATAAAAAATATCAAAGAAAAGTTATTGGTATTACCTGATGAAACCATTGTGTATTCGGGACATGGAATGCCAACAACTATTGGCTATGAAAAAGAGAATAATCCTTTTTTGAATTAATCATTCTTTTCCATTGCTCTTTTATAAGCCATAATAAAAATCGCGCCAAGATTTTTATACGGCGGAACATAATCCTCAAACTTTTCTTTGTATTGCCCAATGAATTTACCCTGTAAATTCTTCCACATTACAGGCCAGTTTAAATCTTTACCTAAACGCAATGTTTCTGCAATTGAATTAATGAGCGCAATGTTTACAATACCGGTGCCCATTTGTTTGGTGGCAATGATATGCGCTTCGGGACAAATATTTAATACATCATCTAAATTATGATACGCACCGCAAGCTCCTAATAAAACAACTTTAGCGGAATAGGGTAATTGCTTAATGGTTTGATTAACGTAATAACTATGTCCGCGATGAATAACAATAGTTGGATTTGCACCAATAGAATCTAAATATTCTCCCAAATCATCTTGTGCTTGTTGATCCAAATCTTGTTTGGTATCAAAAGGTCGGTTGGCATAAATGGTGATCTTTGTTCCTCTTAAAGAAGAAACTTCAATCCATTCCGGTTTATTTACAATTTTCCATAAACCATTTCTGTAATTAGCCATGAATGAATTAAATACAGCTAATCCATCTTTATCACCATAAAAAAATTGTTGAATTATAATTTTGCCCGATGAATCCTGCAATAATTTTTTTGGCATGATATAAACAGGTGGTATTCCTAATTTAGCAGATACATCAATTTTATTGGTTGAATCTTCCGATAAAAAAATTGTGTTCAACAAATTATAAATTACAGAAGCCCTGATGTTTTTTTTCTTTTCATGTATTGCTAAATTTTTTTGTACCTCAGATAAAATTAATTTTTTAATCGCGCTATCATCAATACTTGCATACGAATCGGCAACATCAACAGCTTCTTCTAATGTATTATCTTTTTCTAATCCATTCGCAAAATTTTTCATTAATTCAATAGCTTCTGCTTGATTCATCTTTCGTAAAAAGTCATCCAAAACATTATACGAAGCCGCCATCTTAATAAACTTTTTATAAAAATCATACTTCACCCAATTCAATAAAGTATCCGATCGCTCCACACCCATTCTTTGAAAAATTCTTTTATACACTCCCAAATAACTACTGGTATAAATTTCATCTTCAGCCACTACGCACAAGTAATACAATTCAGTGGCAGTAAGGCTATCCAAACATTTAAAGCGAACGGCATCTAACTTTTCATCGTGCAATCCATTAATTACATCAATATAAACTTCTACAGCTTTGCGTTTTAATTTTTCAGTTAAAACATGCATCGCAAAAGGAGTATCGCCATTTTTTAATCTTGCCGAATATTCAATTTCTGTTTTTACCAATAACTTATAATAGGCATTACTGTCTTCAGCAATTTTTGCAATAGAATCAATTGAAATTTTGTAATGATAAATATTATCTAAAAAAGGAAAAAACATTCTTCCTGTTTTCATACCTGCCATTTGACTGATGGTTTTTACCAATGGCTCATCAACTGTTTGAATTCTTTTTCCTAAAGAATCCGGCGCCGATGCATAATCATAAAATTGATCGGGATTACGATATGCCATCACCTTAATTAAACTATCGGCAAAAGAAACATTCGGAAATTGACTTAATATCTTTAAAATGTTTTTTGGACTTCGCTGACACATTTTATAAACCAACACTTCTTTTGATTCTGCAATGCCTATATTATTTTGTAATGCAAAATTTTTAATCAAAATATTCCCGACTTCCAATTCGTTTTGCTGAACAATGGTTTTAATGGATTGATTATTTAATTCTAACTGCATGGCTTCATCATAAGCAATAATCAAATCACTCAATAAAATTCCTTTAACCAATTTTGATTGATACCCATTTTTAAAATCAGAAAGCATGTCTTCAATCCCTCGCAACCATTTATATTTTGCGCTTACATCAATTGAAGTATCCAATTCAATTTTTGCACGCATATTATTTACATGAACTTGCAGAATTTGATTGATCTGTAAATTCACATCTAAATCATTAGTAGCAGTAAAAATGCTATCCTTTTTATTATTGAGTTGAACAATGGCTTTTTGGTCGGCGATGATTCTATCATGAAAATATTGCCGCATTTGCGGAATGGGTGGTATCGTTATCTCTACTTGTGCAGAACAGAAAGAGTAAATAAAAAAACCTATCAATAAAAAGTATAATTTCTTCATTAAATTGCTTGATTAGCAAAAATACTGCCATTACACTAATCCAAAAGGCAGGACTTAACAATTAGATAATAATTACAAATACCGATTTTGCGAAATTAGAAAGTTAATTTTGTGTAAACTTAATGTTAACATGGAAGTTAGACCAAAAAGAATTTTGATTGCAGATGATGAGCCAGATATTTTAGAAATAATCAATTATAACCTTTCCAAAGAAGGATACGAAGTATATACCGCCAAAGATGGTAATGAAGCGATTGAAAGAGCAAAACAATTAAATCCTGATTTAATTATTTTGGATGTGATGATGCCAAAGAAAACCGGCGTGGAAGTTTGTCAGATATTAAGATCACAATCAATGTTCCAGGATACATTGATCATTTTTTTAACTGCATTGAATGATGAAGCATCGCACATTAAAGGATTTGAAACAGGTGCGGATGATTATGTAAGCAAACCTATCAGTCCGAAAGTTTTATCCAGCAGAGTAAATGCTTTGTTCAGAAGATTGAATAAAGATGATGGCAAAACTTTACACATTGGTAATATCAATATTGATCCTGTAAAATTTATTGTAAGTATCGATAACAATGAAGTTGTATTGGCAAAAAAAGAATTCGAATTATTGTATTTACTTGCAGCGAAACCCGGAAGAGTTTTTTTGCGTAATGAAATTTTATCGCAGGTTTGGGGAACCGATGTAATTGTTGGTGACAGAACCATTGATGTTCATATTCGTAAGATTCGTCAAAAATTAGGCATAGACTGCATTACAACAGTTAAAGGTGTTGGTTATAAATTTGAAATATAGGTTTCGGTTACAGGTTTCAAGTTTCTGGTTACAAGTATAATTGTGTATTAAAATCCTGAAACCCGAAACCAGTAACTTGTAACTTTACTGCACATGTTCACTACAAAAAATCTTTCACCAAAACAATTATCGGCATTAACAGCATTATTTTTAGCTGTTCCGATTGGTATTGCATTTTATGTGATTGAAAATATCTGGTGGATTGGTTTCGCAGCACTCATCATCACTTTTATTGGCAGTTATTATCTCATCAGCTTTGTATTGGAATGGTTCATCTATCGGAAAATAAAACTCATTTATAAATTCATCTATCAAACAAAAGCAAGTAAAAGAGAAGAAACTTATTATAAATATATTTTACCGCAAAAAGGAATTGATGAAGTAAGAGAAGATGTAGAAAAATGGGCAGAACAAAGAAGCGCTGAAATTGAATTACTAAAAAGTAATGAAGCATATAGAAAAGAATTTTTGCAAAATCTGGCGCATGAATTTAAAACGCCCATTTTTGCTATTCAAGGTTATGTAGATACTTTATTGGATGGTGCCATGAATAATCCGGAAGTAAGTATAAAGTTTTTAGAAAATACCAAACGAAATGTTGAACGCATGGTAAATCTTGTGGAAGATTTGGATGAAATATCAAAATTAGAAAGTGGCGAACAACCTTTGTATAAAGAGAATTTTATTATTCAGGAATTGATCAAAGAAGTGTTTGAAACCTTATCCATTAAAATGACAAGCAGAAACATTAAATGCAATATTAAAAAAGGATGTGAAAGTCCTATAAATGTTTTTGCTGATAAAGAAAAGATTCGGCAGGTATTAAACAATCTGATTATGAATGCTACCAAATATGGTAAAGAAAATGGAAGCATTACTGCAAGCATTTATAAAACCGATGGTAAACATGTATTGATTGAAATAAGTGATGATGGTATTGGCATTGCAGAAGAACATTTGTTAAGAGTGTTTGAACGTTTTTACAGAACTGATAGCGGTCGCAGCAGACATGTTGGTGGTACCGGTTTAGGATTAGCTATTTGTAAACATATTATTGAAGCACATAATCAAACCATTCATGTGCGAAGTAAATTAGATGTTGGCACTACCGTTGGTTTTACTTTGGATGCGAAAAAGGATTGATGATTTTATTTTGATAGAATCGTTTTATTTAAATACACCAACTTTCCATCTGCATTCATTCCTTGAATAATTAATTTTGATTCTTTTGATTGATTGATATTATAGAAATCCAACTTAATTTCTTTTTGTTGATTATTCCAAAATAAAAACGGACTCCAATAAAATGTACCCAATAGATTTTTTTTGTTGATGTATTTTAAATATTGCTTTTCAGGATTCATAAAAATTAATCCTGAATTATATCCTGCAATTTGTATTGTTTGAAGATTCGTAGTTCCCTTATCTCTATCTTCCGGATGTTTTGTAAATACCGCAATAGCCGGACCATTCTCATCTGCTAAAATAAAATTATGATACACTTTAATCATCGCAACATTACTGATCGTTAATACATCCAAATCAGAATAATCAACTCTTGCACCATCAATAAAAATAGTATATGGTTTTTGTGTCCATAATACCGGCCACTGAATAATATTGGTGGTGGTCATATCATCGCCAATTACCTGCATCCTTCTTCCAAATAATTTTAAATATTGGGCTACACTTCGTGTAGCTGCTACATAAGGTGAGTTAATAAAATCAAACATCTGTTCTGCTTCTCTTCTAAACATATCTTCACCATACCTGTCACTAACATCCATCGCTTTTTGTCGCCAGGTCTTATAAGAAGTTACTGTAACTGTTGGCAACGCTTTTTGCGCAGTTAATATTTCGTCCGATAAATTTTTGAACACCATTTCTTTTTTATCCAATTGCACATCGGTTACTTTTGCAATTCTTCTCAATTGCGGTGATGAATAGTAAGATAAAAATTTAAAGTCAGTTTTATTTTCTTTTGGGAAAAAACCAGTTGGATTGATAGAATCAAGTTTCAGTTTTACTGATTGATAATTTTTATCATTCAATTTATAATACAGTGTAAGTGTATCATAAAAAACCAATCCTTTCAATGCAATGCTTGCTTTTTTATTACTTATAATAAGCGGCAGATTAATAAAATCTTTAGTTGAATCTTTCGATTCAAATATTAAATTCAATGTAGCACCTTTAGGAAAATTTTTAAAGCCTTCCGGTATAACTGCACCTTGAATTTTTATATAATCGGCTGAATCAGTTATTTTTTTTCTTTCATTCTGAATAGATATTATTTCATTCCAATCAGGTTTTAATATTTTATTCGTTGCTAAAATATTATTGATGGTATTTACATCCACTATTGAAATATTTTCAATCAACCCGCTAAATGCAGTATGCTCTCCTTGCAAATGTGCAGTTAATAAAAAACGATTGATGATATTTTCCTGTTGAGTATTTTTTCCAAAATCATACTCTTTATCCATCAAACTCAACGACAGCGTAGTATTAATGGTATCAGCCGTTTGCAATAGAATATGACTCAGTAATGTGTCGTTGGTATTAATGGTTGAAGAAATATTTTTAACTGAAATGATGGACCGCTCATTATTTGAAAATAAAAATCGTTCTGCAATTGTCGAATTATTTTCATCTGTCAACACAATTCTAAAAATACCTGTCGGCAATTGTGCAATTGGAATTTCTATTCTGTGCCCGTTAATAGCATTTACTTCAAACAATTCACGATTATTCACTTCCCCAATCAAATGAAAAATTTTATTAGTATCGGCAGTAGAGAGAATAGTAATAAAATAACTTTTCGAAGTATAATCTGTAATCATTACAGTTCCCTCTGATTTAATTGGTGCAACAATTTTTTGCTGCGTTTTATTGTCATTTAATTTTATGAAATAAGCAACTGAACTATCAGGAACAAATTTTATTTCTGCTGCACCCGAATAATCAGTTTTAAAAAAACTAACAGTATCATTAACTGAATTCATTAACCAACCGCTTGTTTGCATTGGTTGATGATATTGATCTATGACGGATACATAACACTGATTAGGAAATTTATGTATCAAAGTATTGGCTTGATAAAATTGTATAGAGGGAATTTGCTTATAAGCAAAAGAAGAATCGTTGATCTTTTCTAATGAAGTTGGATTATAAATTAATATCGGAGCAATAAACTCTTTAGCATATTTTTTTTGTAATGCAGTATTAGTAATAGCTCTGATAAAATATTGCCCTTCTTTTATATTGATGGGTAAACTGATATTGCCTGTTGCAATGCTGTTAATTACCGGATACACTTTTTCTGCAATAACAGAACTATCGTTAGCAATTAACTGCACTTTAAGACTGCTGTTTTCTGATGAAGGCAATTCATCAGCCATTACATAAGCTTTCATCCAAATGGTTTCGCCTGCCAGATAACTGCCTTTATCGCAATGAACAAATAATTGTTCTAACGGATAATCAATTTTTGCTGTTTGCAATAAAGAGGCTGTTTGTGAATATGAATATTGAATCAACAAGACAACGAAACTCAAAAAATATATTTTTCTCATAACTGATAAACGCAAGATAATATTAGTCAACAATAATCATTCCTTTTTTATATGAATGAAAAAGCCTCTATAAAAATAGAGGCCGCTTACTTTGAGAAAAACTAACTGTTTACTTTAGCTATGAAAAAAGCTGCTTATGCAAATCTCAAAAACGAATATTATCTCAACATGAATTGTATGTAATAATTATATTAAGAAAGCCCCTATAAAAATAGAGGCTGCTTAAGTAGAGAAAAACTAACTTCATTGTTTCTTATGAAATAAACTGCTTCGTAAATTTCAATGCTCGATATTAACTGAATATGAATTGTATGTTATTAATATCTTAAAAAAGCCTCGCATTACTGCAAGGCTTACAACTTAAACTCTTAGAAAATTATAATCTCACTATGAATTTAGAGATACTAAATGATATCCAATGTTAAATTTATCTGCTGCAAAACATTAAAGACCTTTTTTGTTGCTATGCTTTAACACTTTTGCTTCTAAATAGAAAATAATTTCTTCGGCAATATTCTTTGATTGATCTCCTACACGTTCTAATTTACGAATAATAGATAAAGCATATAACGATTGGTCTAAGTCATCAGGATTTGTTTTCAAATAAGCCTGAATATGCTCGTTCGTTTGAGTATTAATCGCATCTAAAAAATCATCCTTTTTAAAAATGCTTCTTGCAAGAATCGTGTCTTCAGTCTCAAATGCAACAAGTGTATCATTCAACATAGCAATTGATTCTTCAAACATTTCCATTAATTGAGTTGTAACCAATAATTCGGGAGATAACTGACTTTTAGCGCTAATAATATATTTCGCTATTCCTTCTGCTATATCACCAATCCTTTCAAGATTTGAATTAATTTTTAACACTGCAAGCAAAAAACGTAGGTCTATTGCAACAGGAGTGTATAATGCAAAAAGATTTTCACAATCTCTGTCAATTTTTAGTTCACTTCCGTTTACTCTTTTTTCTCTTATTACAACTTCTCTTGCTAAATCTTTATCAAAATTTTGCAATGACCTTCTTGCCTTCATCAATTGAGATTGAACAAGGCTCCACATATTCTTTACTTCATCTTTAAGTTGCTGCAACTCTATTTCTAATTGTGTCATATTTTAATCGAATTAAATTGAATAAAATTAATAAAATATCAACTGAATCGGCCGGTGATATAATTCTGTGTACGTATATCTTTTGGATTAGTGAACATCGTTTTTGTATCATCATATTCTACTAATTCACCTACATAAAAAAAAGCTGTTTTATCACTTACCCTTGCAGCTTGTTGCATATTGTGTGTTACAATGATAAGAGTGAAATTTTTCTTTAACTCATGTAGCAATTCCTCAATACTTGAAGTAGAAATGGGATCCAAAGCTGATGTAGGTTCATCTAATAACAAAACTTCCGGTTCCATAGCTATTGCTCTTGCAATACATAAACGTTGTTGCTGACCGCCGGAAAGAAAAGTACCTTTTTTATGCAGTGAGTCTTTGACCTCATTCCATAAAGCAGATTTCAATAATGACTCTTCAACGATTCTGTCTTTTTCGGTTTTGGAAATCTTAAGTCCATTTAATTTATACCCTGCAATTACATTATCATAAATACTGAGATTTGGAAAAGGGTT
>CAILAF010000158.1 GCA_903832075.1 uncultured Chitinophagaceae bacterium | reverse complement strand
TGGTTAACATTTGAGACCGCAAGCCTATCAATCCTCTTGAAGGAATTTCAAATTCTAAATGTTGCATTTCGCCTTTACTTTCCATAACATGTAATTCTCCTTTGCGTTGGGTAACCAAATCAATTGCTTTACCACTATACGCTGCAGGAACATCTATTACTAATGTTTCGTAGGGTTCATTATTTCTACCATCAATTATTTTAACCAAAACTTGCGGCTGACCAACAGTTAATTCATATCCTTCACGGCGCATTGTTTCAATCAAAATTCCTAAATGCAAAATACCACGACCAAAAACTAAAAAGCTATCGGCACTATCTGTATCCTCAACTCTTAATGCTAAATTTTTTTCTGTTTCTTTCATTAAACGATCACGTAAATGACGTGATGTTACAAACTTTCCATCTTTACCAAAGAATGGTGAATTGTTAATTGAAAACAACATACTCATTGTTGGTTCATCAACACTAATTACTGCTAAACCTTCCGGATTTTCAATATCACAAATGGTATCGCCGATATTAAAGTTTTCTAATCCAACAACAGCACATAAATCACCGGTTAAAACTTCTGTAACTTTTCTTTTGCCCATTCCTTCAAACACATACAGTTCTTTTACTTTAGATTTTTTAATTGAACTATCTGCTTGTACTAAAGCTATGTTTTGATTTTCTTTAATTGAACCGCGAGTAACTTTTCCAATCGCAATTCTTCCCAAGAAAGAAGAATAATCCAATGAAGTAATTTGCAATTGCAATGTTCCATCATTCACTTTTGGTGGCGGTACATATTTTATAATTCCATCTAATAATGGAGTGATGCCTTCGCATTGTTCGTTCTTATCATTAAACCATGCATTCTTTCCGCTTCCGTAAAAAGTTGGAAAATTTAATTGCTCTTCTGTTGCATCTAAATTAAAAAATAATTCAAACACAGCATCATGCACTTCTTCGGGTCTGCAATTTGGTTTATCTACTTTATTAATAACAACTATTGGATGAAGATTTAATTGCAATGCTTTTTGTAAAACAAAACGAGTTTGCGGCATCGGACCTTCAAAAGCATCAACCAACAATAAAACACCATCCGCCATTTTTAAAACGCGTTCTACTTCGCCGCCAAAATCACTATGCCCGGGCGTATCAATTACATTAATTTTTACACCATTGTATTGTACAGAAGCATTCTTAGAAAAAATAGTAATTCCTCTTTCTCTTTCCAAATCATTGCTGTCCATAATCAAATCGCCGGTTTCCTGATTATCTCTAAACACTTTGGTAGTTTGCAAAATTCTATCTACCAAAGTAGTTTTACCGTGGTCAACGTGAGCAATGATGGCTATATTCCTTATCTCCATGAAAATTTTTAAGGCTGCAAAAGTACGCCAATTAAGCCGCTCCGCCAATTAAAAGAAGTGATGATATTGTTACCGACGAATGAATATGAATGAAACTTTTCTTGCGTCGCACACTTGTACACCTGAATTTCTATTCATCAAACACGTATATAAATTTTCTTTTTGTCCATCCAATAACCAACACTCCAACATAATAACATATATGCAACTGCAAATAAGAAAGAACCAAAATATGCACCGGCATGACTAAAAATATTTTCATACAACCATTCATGCAAGTTTTGATTATCATTAATATTAATCATCCAAAAAATTGTTGCCAATAATTCTGATAACAAATAAACTATTAAAGGATTTTTTCCGGGCACTTCAAAAAACCAACCTTTCTTATTTTTAAAATCTATCCAATAAATTACTGCTGATAATATCACACAATCCAATCCAACTGTTAATACAACAAAAGAACTTGTCCATAATTTTTTATTTACCGGAAAAACTAAATTCCAGAAATAAGCAATTACCAATAATACAAAACCGCTTAATAATAATTTGCTTAATCCTTCAAATGTTTTTCCTTTTTGTTGCACATATTGTCCAACAACAAAACCTCCAACAACATTTGCAATTGCAGGTAAAGTACTTAACCATCCTTCCGGATCAAATGCAATGCCCTCGCCATGATACAAATGATTTTCTCCCATCAACCATAAATCAAATTTAAATCCTGCATTACCTGTCATGGTTAACTCATTACCGGCATCACCAAATGCATATAGCAATATCCAATACAAAAACATCAATACAATACTTATTACAATAGAAATTTTTGATTTGAAATAATAAATTAATAAAGATGCCAATCCATAACACAAAGCAATGCGTTGCAAAACACCCATTATTCTTGTTTGCTGAATTGGAAATGAAATGATGTGATGGTTTTCATCGAGTTGAAAAAAGGGAAACCAATACATTAAATAACCCAATAAAAAAATAATAGCTGTGCGTTTAAATATTTTAAGTAATACTTGTTGTTGCGAAAAGGTTTCCCATCTTTTCATTACAAAACTCATGGCATTACCAACAGCAAATAAAAAAGACGGGAATACCAAATCGGTTGGTGTAAAGCCATGCCAACTGGCATGTTGCAATGGTGACCAAGTTGTTGCACCATTGCCTGGTGTGTTTACGATAATCATAAAACAAACAGTCATTCCGCGAAAAACATCTAATGCGGTAAAACGTTGAGCAGTATTAGTCATGGGATTTTTTTAAATTCAGTTCAAAATAATGAATTTTAGATTGCTTGTATCAATTTAATTGTACTAAATTTAATAACCATTTCTTTCTTCATATATCTTTATCGTTATGAAAGCTTTTGTTTTGATTTTATTTTCTGCACTTTTGATTTCATTTATTTCGGAAAAAAAATTTGCTCCAGGAAAAGTCGCAGCACCGCCCGGAACAGTTCAATTAAAAGACAGTTTATATATTGATAAATTTGAGATTACGAATGAAATGTGGAGAGCTTATACAGAAGGATGGTTATTAAAAACAGAAGACGATACAACTACTTATGCAAAAATGCAACCCGATTCAACTGTTTGGTATTCGCTGAAAATGGACAATGAAAAATATGTAACAGAATATTTTAAAAGCCCTGAGTTTTCTGATTATCCGGTTGTTGGAATTACTTATGAACAAGCTGTTGCTTATTGCGAATGGCGAACTGAAAGAGTAAATGAATTTTTAGAAAAAACAAGAGATGCTAATTTCAGAAATGTGGTATATCGTTTACCAACAGAAACAGAATGGGAATTAGCAGCAGCAGGCAAATTAGATCTTGTAAAATTTCCTTACGGTTATGAACAAACTATACTACACAAAAAAGATGATACTACTAAAATGTTCAACTGTTATTATGATAATATTGATTCGGCTCAGCAAAATGCTCAAAATATAGTAATGCCTGTAAGCTTTGGCAAACCCAATCAATATGGCATATATAATATTATTGGCAACGTTGGTGAAATGGTAAGCGAAAAGGGATTAGCGAAAGGCGGGTTTTATGATTTGCCTTTAGAATATTGCAAAGTGAAAGAAAAATTTTCTTACAATGAACCAAACAGATATTTAGGTTTCAGATGTGTATGTTTAGTAGATAATGCTTTTTCAACAAAAAAACAGAAAGAACTAATCAAACAACAAAAGCCTGATAAAAAATCAAAGAATAAAAAAGATGTGAAAGGTGCAGAGCAAAATCAATAACAAAAAATAAAATTATTGTTTATGAATTTATTTAAACGAGTAATGCAATTACCATTGAAATAATTCTTCATCTTTTATAAAAATGATTTCTCTTACCTTCACCGCTTTATTAAACTGATTGCTATGCTCCGCAGTAGAATTGCCGGAATAGGAATGTATGTTCCTGAACATGTTGTTACTAACAACGACTTATTGAAATACATGGATACAAGTGATGAATGGATTCAAGAAAGAACCGGTATTAAAGAACGACGTTATGCGCATCGAACCGATGAAACTACTACTACGATGGGCGTTGAAGCTGCAAAAATTGCAATTGAAAGAGCAGGCACTACTGCAAATGAAATTGATTTTATTGTATTCGCTACTTTATCGCCTGATTATTATTTTCCCGGATGCGGTGTTTTATTACAACGTGCAATGCAAATGAAAGAGATAGGCGCATTAGATGTTCGCAATCAATGCAGCGGTTTTTTATATGCATTAAGCGTCGCAGATCAATTTATTAAAACAGGCATGTACAAAAATATTTTAGTGGTAGGTGCAGAGAAACATTCTTTTGGTTTGGATTTAACAACACGCAGTAGAAACATTTCTGTAATTTTTGGTGACGGAGCCGGTGCAGTTGTATTACAACCAACTGAAGATGATAACTGTGGAATATTAAGTACACATTTACATAGCGATGGTGAAAGCGCAGAAATATTAGCCATGTTTAATCCCGGAACACATGCCAATCATTGGGGTGAAAAAAATTACGCTGATTTTGATGATGCAGAAATAGCGCATATGTTTATTAGTCAAAAAATGATTGATAATGAACAATTATTTCCATTCATGGACGGCCCGGCAGTTTTTAAAAAAGCAATTGTAAAATTTCCGGAAGTAATTAATGAAGCTTTAAATAAAAATGGTTATAAAACATCTGATATAAAATTATTGATACCACATCAAGCTAATTTGCGTATTGCACAATTTGTTCAACAAAAATTAAAATTAAGTGATGATCAAGTGTATAATAATATTCAACATTACGGAAACACAACGGCAGCTTCAGTTCCAATTGCTTTATGCGAAGCATGGGAAAAAGGAAAAATCAATAATGGCGATTTAGTTTGTTTGGCTGCTTTTGGAAGTGGTTTTACTTGGGCAAGTGCTTTATTAAAATGGTAAGTATTTATATTTTTATGTATTGAAACAGTGAAGATGAAAAGAAAAATTATTTATTTAATCAACCCTATATCCGGTACTTCAAAAAAAGATGGAATAAAAAAGCTGATAGAAAAAGAAACAGCTTTTCAGGAAATTCCATTTGAAATTTTATCTACCAACTCAAAAGGTGATTATGATTTTATTAAAGAAAAAATCATTAAAGAAAAAATCACTGATGTTATAATTGTTGGTGGCGATGGAACCGTGAATCAAGTAACATTTGCTTTAAAAGATTTACCTGTTCGTTTTGGTATTATCCCTTTGGGATCCGGCAACGGACTTGCATTTGCAGCGAATATTCCAAAAAAAATTAAAGCTGCATTAGCAGTTATTTTTTCCGGCACATCAAAACCTGTTGATGCATTTTATATTAATGATTATTATAGTTGCATGTTAAGTGGTGTTGGATTTGATGCGCAAGTTGCACATGGTTTTGCAGAAAGATCAACACGCGGTTTATTTACTTACACACAAGAAAGTTTAATAAATTTTTTTAAAGCCAATCCATATCAGTTTGAAGTTGTGTTGGATAATTTTTCTTTTTTTACCGAAGCTTTTGCTATAAGTATTGCCAACAGTAATCAGTTTGGTAATAATGTTACCATTGCACCACATGCCAATTTGAATGATGGATTATTAGATGTGGTAATTATTCAAAAAATGAATAAAGCAAAAATTCCTTTTGCATTATTAAAACAAATTCGTGGTAATAATAAATTACAGGAAATGGTGGATGATATGAGCAAGAAAAATGTTTTATATTTTCAAACACCATCATTAACTATACGCAATTTAAAATTAGCGCCTTTGCATATTGATGGCGAACCAAAAGAAACTGCCGAAGAATTTACTATCAAGATTATTAAAAATTGTTTTGAATTGATACAGCCGAATTAGAATTTATTTCCCTTACCTTATTGCAAATCCAGTTGAACAAATTGGCAATATAATAGCATCAATAAATTTCCTATTGTTATCGCTTCTGCCAAAATCAAAACTTTCTTCAATTTTATCTATTTGAAAATTGAAATTTTGATACCCGCCATATTGATATAAAATTGGCTGTATTATTCTTTTTCTAATTGGTATCTGATTCTGATATGCTGGTTGCCAATTATTATTAGTGGAAAGCAGTGAAGAAGCAATGATTTCTTTTATTACAATAGGAAAGTTTATCGAAAAGTTTATATTTTCTAAAACCCCCTTTTCGGAAATTTCAAAACTTACCATTACAAATCCATTTGCATGTGTAGAGTCAAACAATGACCAAACTTTATTATCAAACATTCTGAAAACAACCGGATATTTTCCTTTATATAATGGGATTGCTTGATTTTCCTGTGATAAGATTTGGTTTAATCCAATTATGAATAAAAAGATAATTGCAGTTATTAATTTCTTCATCATTAACTTTTAAAAACAAATTACTTTACCAACTCTGCCAATCGTTTTAATTCTTTTGTGTTTATTTTTTCTTTCAATGCATCGGCAACACTTTGTTTCTCTCCTTTTGTTAAATGAAAACTTAAACTTGCAGGCACATCATTTTTAGAAGCTACATATTGCAAACAAATTCTGTAAAATTGCGGACCGTATGTTTCTGCTAAATATTCTAATTGATCGTGCTGATAATAATCCTGCAATTTGTACCAATCGTTTTGTAATAACAACATGGGTCGCGTTAATAAACCTATATAACTTTTATCTTCAAAAGGTTTATCCCAATCGCCCAAACTTCTATCACGAATTTGTAACACAATTACTTTACTGGTATTCTCGTGCAACCAATCTTTAAACACATCAATAAAACGCAAAGTTGTTTCGGTACCAAAATTATCACGCAGTCCGGCATCCATTACATCAATGATTGGATTGGTTGGCAACCAAACATTCGGTAACACATAAGGAAAGGTGGCATTCATTCGCAACGCAGACAGGATACGGATTCCATTACTATTTTGTTTGGAGAAGAAAGAATTAAAATCAATTGCATCTGCATCAAATGGTGTGATATGTGATTCATCAAAATTAGGTTTCATTAAAAATCTTGCAGGATGTGTACTAATAATCATCTTTCTTCCATCTCTGCTAATCACCGAATTAAAAAACATAAAAGGTATTTGCGCTTTTTCTTCCGGCACAGCATAATCCCTCAATGCTTTATTTAAAATACCATGCGTATTCTCATTTAACTTTTCTTCAAAAGCATAACCCCGATCTTTATTATATTCAAAACCACCAAACGAAAATTTTTGCACAGGTCCAACAATATCTCTTGATACCAATGAAGAAAATAATGGATTCAATAAATCTTGCGAAATATCATCAACATATTTTTCATCATGCAGATTAATTTTTTTATTTGTTAATTGCTGACGATATAATTCTCTGAAATAAGCTGCGCCTAATAATCCGCCTGAAGAACCATTGATGAACAAAGTTTTCTTCATTAACTCGCCATTAAAAACACTATCTAAATTTTGCAAAGCATGCATGGTAAAATTGGCACTGCGCACACCACCACCGCTTGTATTAATAATTAATAAAACAGGTTTTTCTTCTTTTTGTTTTGCTTTCCAATTGTTGAGTATTTTTAAAAATTTTTCTTTGTCGGCATTGATATTGTCGGGCGTTAATAATTGCGCAATACTTTCGCGATTGTATTTTGGTCGTTCATTTTTATTAAGATAATTTAATCCGTAAGCTTTATTTCGCGGATCAATAATTTCATTTTGATATAAAAAATTTAGGATGAGATACAATATCAATAACAACGGAATACTCCAACTTTTTAAAAACAAACTGAATCCGCCGGATGCACCAATCAATACTGAAAATAAAATAGTAATACTTGCTGCTGCAGGTATTTGAAATAATTTTGAATCAGATATAAAACCAACCGCTATTAAAAATAAAAAAGCAAAAATGATTAAGATGGCCGCTGCAATATTCAAACGATTAAAAATGCTTCCAAAAAAATCTTCGCTGTAATGCCTGGTATCTCTGGGTTTACGCAATCTTAATCTGGCACTTAAAAACCAATCAATTCTAATTTCAGCATGTTCTTTTGGTAATGGATTTTTTTTAGAAACTTCTTCATATTGTTTATTGGCAGTAACAATAACATTGCCGATGGAATAATAAATAGTTTTATCGGCACCAAAAAAATATACAAAACTAATAAAGATGGCTAAAAACAAACCCGCCACAAAACAAAATGAAAGTAAAAGTATTGTTGAAGCCGGAAATAATTCTTCGTAATAAGAATGATGTATAAAACTTATCAAATAATAAATTAAAAACAATAAAGGTATCACTGCATTGTTGATACAATATTTTAAAAAAGGCTGAGCAGTGGTTACTAAAAATTTAAAGTATTTACTGAACAAAATAAAAGTAGTGATGTTCCAGCTCATAATAAATACGCCAATGGCAACACCAACTATGGCAACACTAAATGGTGTAACCTGATCAAAATATTCTGGTGCCAAAAACAAAGAGTCGGCACCAAACGGTTTCATAAAATATCCGGCAATGGTTGCAACTAAAATATACCAGAAAATAAGAAATACTTGATACCGACGAAAGTGCAATAACAATAATTGTACTGGCATGGAAAACCAAAAACCAATCAAATATTTTTTCATATAGCTATTGATTGCGAATGATAAAAAAACTTCGCATTACAAAGCAAATGCATTCTTGCTAAAAATTAATGAAAAGAAATGAACTTTTATTTTTTTGAACGAATCAAATATAAATTGGCAACAAAAGATAATAATAATAGCATACCAATGAATTGATGCAATTGAGCCAACCATTCAAAAATTCCAAAATGCCCAATTACAATTTTTGTACTATTGATAAGAGAAAAAATGCCCAATAATACTTGCACAAGAACCAATATTGGCGGCACTTTCAGCAATGTTGAAAACACAGAGGATGAATTAATTTGTTTGGCTTTATTCCACCAAACAAAAATTAATATCAATAAAATATATGCAAACAAACGATGAATAAAATGAATGGTGATTGGATTAAAAAATAAATCATCAACTATATTTCCATTAAACATTTTGGGGAAATAATTTCCATTAATATCAGGCCAGGTCGGTGCAGTTTTCGCAGCTTTCAATCCAGCCATAAATGCACCGTATAATAATTGAACAGCCAATAAACAAATAATAGTAACTGTAAATTTTTTCAACGACACATTTACAATTCTTTGTTCTGATTTAATTGTAATCATCACTCCAAAAATTAATGTATAACAAATCAATATCATTGCAGCAATAAAATGTATCGCTAAACGAATATGATTTACATAAACATTTTCATCATTCAATCCGCTTTTAACCATTATCCAACCAATAGCACCTTGCATGGCACCCATTAAAAACAAAATGATTAATGGATTAATCATCCATTTTTGAAAATATTTTTTTACAATAAAATAAATGAATGGAATTAAAAAAACAACGCTGATTAATCTTGCCCATAAACGATGAAACCATTCCCAAAAAAATATAAATTTAAAATCAGGTAAAGTAAAATGACTATTAATATATTTAAACTGTGCAATTTTTTGGTATTGTTGAAACGATTGCTGCCACTCAGTTTCATTCAATGGCGGTAAAGTGCCCATAATGGGTTTCCATTCGGTGATAGACAAACCCGAACCAGTTAATCGCGTAATGCCACCTAATAATACTTGAATAATTAACATGGCAATGCCAAGAAAAATCCAATAAGCAATAATTCGGGTTGAGCGATTTGTATCCATAAAATTTGTGTTGCAAATGTATAACAACGGTTAAATCAAAGAGTTTTTATTGTGAAAAGAAAGAATGAAATTGCAAGTAAATGTTGAAACAATTTTTTCAAAAGAAAATAATTGAAGCCGGGTGCGATGAAGCCGGCAGAGGTTGTTATGCCGGACCTGTTTTTGCAGCAGCAGTTATTTTACCAAAAAAATTTTATCATCCATTATTAAACGATAGTAAACAAGTAAAAGAAAAAGATAGAAATATTTTACGAACAGTTATTGAAGAACAAGCATTGGCATTTGCAGTGGCAAGTATTGATAATAATGAAATAGATCAAATCAATATTTTAAACGCATCTTTTAAAGCGATGCACAAAGCAATTGATCAATTGAAAATTAAACCCGAATTATTATTAATTGATGGAAATAGATTTGTGCCCTATCAAAAAATAAAACATCAATGTATTATTAAAGGAGATTCAATTTACGCAAACATAGCAGCAGCAAGCATTTTAGCCAAAACATATCGAGATGAATACATGCACAAAATTCAATTAGAGTTTCCGCAATATCAATGGAATAAAAATAAAGGTTATGGAACTTTGCAACATCGTAAAGCCATTGAACAATTTGGTTTATGCAAGTATCACCGAAAAAGTTTTAATATTTTGCCGAAGCAAATAAAATTATTCTAACCAAACGCCTGCACCTTGCCTTATCACTTCATAATCATCTTTGGTGCAATCAATCACTGTTGATGGAATCATTCCGCCAATGCCACCATCAATTACAATATCAACAAGATTTTTAAAATTTTCATACATCAATTCAGGATCGGTATATTCTTCTACCATTTCTCCGGGCAATGATGCACTTAATAAAGGGTGATTTAATTCATGCACCATTGTTCGTGCAATATTATTATTTGGCACACGAAGCCCGATAGTATTTTTTTTACTTTTTAAAATTTTAGGAACTTCTTTGCTGGCAGACAAAATAAAAGTATATGCTCCTGGCAAATAACTTTTTAATAACCGATACAAAGGTGTAGAAATACTTTTGGTGTATTTACTCATATCACTCAAATCATAACAGACAAAACTTAGTTGTGCTTTTTGAGCATCAACATTTTTTATTCTGCAAATTTTTTCAACTGCTTTATGTTGAAAGATATCGCAGCCTAAACCATAAATAGTATCTGTTGGATAAATGATTACACCTCCATCCAATAAACATTCTACCACTGTTTTAATATGGCGAGGATTGGGATTGTCGGGATGAATGTGTAAAAACATTCAACAAAGAACAATGATTTTATTGATTTGAAAAAAGATTTGAACGTAGTTTGAGAAATTTGTAATGATAAAGTATAACAAAACAGCGATTAAAGAATCGCTGTTTAACTAAATGCATAAAAACCCCCCATGCAGTAAGTAAATAGGGTATATTACCACAAACATATAGTTATAATGAATTCAAAAAAATGGGAAAATTCCCATTTTTTTATTCGAAAAAAAATCTTATAGAAATAAAAAAGCCATCTGTATTAAAACAAGATGGCTATAAAAAATATGAAATAAAAAACTACATAATCTCCCAAATTTCATTACCACGAAGAAGTTTATCTAAGTTACCTTTTCCTTTGGTAGCAATAATTTCTTCAATTTGCAATTTCATTACATCTTCATAACATGCTCTTTCAGTTTCATAAAACACTCCAAATGGTCTTGGTAAATGTTCTGCATTTCTTGGATTATCAAACATCCTAACTAATATCTGTGCTTTATAAAAATCTTTATCATCATGAATCCATAAATCATCAGCACTAATACCATTCCCCAATTCAACAACAACCGGATTAAATCCATCTAACTTAATTCCTTTATTTTGAGTAGCGCCGAAAATTAATGGTTTACCGTTTTCTAAGAATAATGTTTCTTCCAACTTTGTAGCTTTCTCGGTAAATATTTCAAATGCGCCATCATTAAATATGTTGCAATTTTGATAAACTTCAACAAATGAACTTCCCTTATGTTGATTAGCTCTAATTAATGTTTGTTGTAAATGTTTTGGATCTCTGTCCATGCTGCGTGCAACAAAAGTTGCATCTGCACCCATTGCCAATGCTAATGGATTGAATGGATGATCAATACTTCCATAAGGGCTTGTTTTAGTAATCTTATGTTCTTCTGAGGTTGGCGAATATTGTCCTTTAGTTAATCCATAAATTTGATTATTGAACACCAACATATTTACATCAAAATTTCTTCTAAGTAAATGAATAGTATGATTACCACCAATACTCATGCTATCACCATCTCCACTTACTATCCAAACACTCAGTTCGGGTCTTGCAGCTTTTAAACCACTTGCAATGGCAGTTGCACGACCATGAATAGAATGCATTCCAAATGTGTTCATGTAATAAGGAAAACGTGATGAACAACCAATTCCAGAAATAACGACTATATTTTCTTTAGGAACACCAATTGTTGGCATTACTTTTTGAACTTGCGCTAAAATGGAATAATCTCCACAACCCGGACACCAACGTACCTCTTGATCGTTGGAAAAATCTTTCGCTGTTAATGGTGCAGCTGTAACTGTATCGCTCATATTTAAATATTAGTTTGCAAAATTAATCAATTCAGCAATTCATTGACTGACGAACATCAATATTCTTATACATTTTCATTTTGAAGTTCTTCCCAATATTCGGCTGCTCTTCTGGTATGCGGTATAACAATAGTTCCACCAACAATGTTTGCAACTGCAAATATTTCATATATCTGTTCGGTTGTAACACCCAATTCATAAGTTTTCCCCAAATGATATTTAATACAATCATCACATCGCAAAACCATACTGGCTACCAATCCTAACATTTCTTTCGTTGTTATATCTAATGCGCCTTCCTCATAAGTATTTGTATCTAAATTCCATAAACGCTTCATCACTAAATTATTTTTACTCAATATCACATCATTCATTTTAGTACGATAGTCGTTAAATTCTTTTATTAATTCACTCATATAAAAATTTTAGAAATTAAAATTACTAAAGACCTTTTGCGATTTTCTATTTTATTTACCATTCTGTAAATAAAATAGAATTATGTTTTTGAATTTAAAGCGTAATTAGCGAAAAATCGGCCATCATTGCGATTACCAGCTTAATTATTCATGAAAGCGCTACCATTTTTGGATTTTAAGCTTTTTTTTATCTACCTTTAAGGTGATTTTAATAGTTGACTCATTCGTTTTTACCGTACCCAATTGTTTTA
>CAILAF010000157.1 GCA_903832075.1 uncultured Chitinophagaceae bacterium | reverse complement strand
GTGTGAAAGAATGAAAGCTGCCGGTGCAAAACGAGCATTGGTATTGCCGGTTGGTGGTGCATTTCATTCGCCATTAATGTTATCTGCAAAAGAAGAATTAGCAGCAGCTATTGAATCAACAACATTTAATTTTCCATCTTGTGCGGTATATCAAAATGTTGTTGCAAAAGCTGTAACCGATGCAACAGAAATAAAAAAGAATTTGATTGATCAATTAACAGGTGCTGTTAGATGGACACAATCTGTGCAAGCAATGGTTGCAGATGGCGCAACACATTTTACAGAAGTTGGTCCTGGTAAGGTTTTGCAGGGATTAGTACAAAAAGTTTTTAAAGAAGCGGTTGTGGATGGATTGAATTGATATGCAAATTTGAGAATGTGCAAATGTGCAGATGGAAATTTTTTATCTGCACATTAAAAATCTAAAATTCCATTTATCCATTCGCCATCTAAAGTGGCATTGTATTTTTTATAAAAATTAATGGCAGGTTCATTCCATTCCAATACTTGCCAAACCATTCTTGTAAATTTTTTTTCTTTGCATTCTTCAATTATTCTATCAAATAATAATTTACCGATCCCTTTTCCTCTTGAATTTTCAGTAACTAAAAAATCTTCTAAATACAAACATTGTCCTTTCCAAGTTGAATAACGAATATAATACAATGCAAATCCTTGAATAATATTATCAGCTTCAGCTACAAATCCCCACCACACAGGGTTTTCGCCAAATCCACTTTCTTCAAAATGCATTAATGAAACAGTTACTTCATTTGGCGCTTTTTCATAAACGGCTAATTCGTGAATTAATTCTAATAATCTTTTGCAATCTTTTTTTTCAGCTCTTCTTATATTAATATTCATTCAAAAAAAATTATAATCCTGTTAATGCTTGTTCAAAATCATTTAAAATATCTTCAATGTTTTCAATGCCAACACTCAATCTTATCAATCCATCGGTGATTCCGAATTTTAAACGTTCTTCTCTTTTAATTCCAAAATGACTCATGCTTGCAGGATGTGATAACAATGTATCAACGGTTCCTAACGAAACGGCACGAACGCACATTTGTAAATGATCTATGAATTTTTTTCCTGCTTCAATTCCGCCTTTTAATTCAAAGCTCATTAATGCGCCGGGATGTTTCATTTGTTTTGCGGCAACAAAAAAATCGGGATGATTTTTTAATCCGGTATAATTTACGTTTGCTACTGCTGAATGATTTTGTAAAAAATTTGCAACTTGCATGGCATTGCTGCAATGCTTATCCATCCTGAGTTCCAGCGTTTTCATTCCATTGATTAATAAGAATGCATCAAACGGATTACTGTTGCCGCCTAATAATGCATGCCATTTCCAAACTTTTGTTTTCATCAGCGAAATATCTTTTCCAATCAATACACCACCAATGGCAGTTCCATGTCCGTTTAAAAATTTTGTTGTTGAATGAAAAACAAAATCAACACCATATTTAAAAGGTTGTTGTAAATAAGGTGTTGCAAAAGTATTATCTACGGAAACAATGATATCATGTTGTTTTGCGATTTTTGTTATTACTTCAATATCCACACAATGAATGGTTGGATTTGCAGGTGTTTCAAGATGAATTAATTTGATATTATTTTTTTTGATGGCATCTTCCAATACATTCAAATCTCTTAAATCGGCAATGATAATATTAATGCCCGCATCGGCTAAAACTTTTTGTAAAATTTCTTGCGTACCACCGTACAATGAATAATGCGTAAGAATTGTTTCACCGGCTTTTACGTTACTCAAAAATAAAGTAGCCATTGCTGCTTGTCCACTGGAATGCAGGATGGCTCTTAATTGCAGCGGATTGCCATTTTCATCTTTTATATTAAATCCTTCCAACGCTGCAATGGTTTCTTCTGCAGCTTTAAAAGTTGGATTGCCCCAACGGCTATAAATATTTCCTTTATCCTCTCCTGCAAAACGTTCCATTCCTTGTTGCGCGTTATCAAATGTAAAAGTTGATGTTGCATAAATAGGAGTGATGTGAGAAAACTCTGCATTGTCTTCTGATGTATGAATGGCAACAGAACTAATACCTGTAAGTGGAAATTTATTTTTCTTCATGTGTATAAATTCAATCTGATAAAAATGATTTGCTGTGTAACTTCAAAAATCAAATGTAATTAATCATTATGAAGGAAATACTTAGTTCTTATGCGAGTTATAATTATTGGGCCAATGAACATTTGTTAAATGTAGTATTGAAATTAAATGAAGCGCAACAAGAAAAAATTATTGAAAGCAGTTTTAGCAGCGTTCAAAAAACTTTTTTGCATATTTGGGATGCAGAAAATATTTGGTGGCAAAGAATGAAATTACATGAACAGATTATTGTTCCGAGTTTGAATGCAAATTATTCTATGCAAGAAATTGCGAATAATATTTTACAACAAGATAAACAATGGATTGAATGGATAAACAATGCTTCTGAAAATCAGTTGCAGCACGTGTTTGCTTATTATAATTTAAAGAAAGAATATTTTAAACAACCAATCTGGCAAGCTATTCATCATTTATTTAATCATTCAACTTATCATCGCGGACAAATTGTAACGATGCTTCGTCAATTAGGTATTACAAAAATTCCATCAACAGATTTTATTAATTGGATTAGAAAAAAATAAAAAGCAATTTTAAATTTTTAAAATTGCTTTTTATTTTTTATTAAAATCCCCATTTAACCCAAGTTGCGCCCCATGTAAATCCGCCGCCAAAAGCTGCGAGTACAATATTATCGCCTTTATTTAATTGATCTTGCCATTCCCATAAACACATTGGAATCGTTGCAGATGTTGTGTTTCCGTATTTCTGAATATTGATCATTACCTTTTCTTTCGATAATCCCATTCTGTTTGCAGTTGCATCAATAATTCTCAAATTAGCTTGATGAGGAACAAGCC
>CAILAF010000156.1 GCA_903832075.1 uncultured Chitinophagaceae bacterium | reverse complement strand
AAATGAAAAATGTTTTACAGAAAGGTATGCATATGTGTATTTATCCTGAAGGTACAAGAAACAGAACAAGTGATCCATTGAAAAAATTTTATGATGGTGCGTTTCGCTTAGCTGTTGAAACGAATAATGCAGTCATTCCTGCAGTAATATTCAATACAAAAAAAGCAATGCCAATAGATAAAACATTTTATTTGGTACCACATCATTTAGAAATTCATTTCTTACCTGCAATTAATTCAACTAATGTTTCGATTGAAGATTTAAAAACAAAAGTGTTTGATATAATGTGGAATTATTATGAAGCAAATAAATAATCACGATAAAAAATTAATAAGTTGAATTAGAGAACGTTCTGCTTCTATTAATTTTTAAATCACGAAGAATACCGGATTTTGGATTGATAGTAATACTAAATGATCGCCAGATACCTATAGGTGTAATATTTACAGCCAATTGCCAACAATGCATTTCTCTTGTAAAAAACATAGTTAACTGATTTAATTTACCAACAGATAAATCATAATAACCCGAAGCTCCTGCTTTCCATTTAGGAGATACGCTAAAGTCGCCATTAAAGTTTGCAGAGCTTGTTGTTTGTGTATAGAACCCTGAATAATCCGGTTTGAATTGGCGACTAAAATATAAAGCATACGAAATACTTATAGACCACGGAATATTAAAATCTGTAAACTCTGCAGGATTTGATCTTGCATATTGCAATTGTCTTTGTTGTTCATCAGGCGTCATAAAAGGATCAACAGGAAGTCTGTCCTTATCAGCACGGGCATCTTTTGATTTACTTTTAAATGTTGTAGATATGGAAACATTACCGGTAGTTATACGTCCTAATTTTCCATCTTTTATCATTAATACATTGGTATCAATTCCAAATCTATTTGTTCTATATGGATCAAGTGTTGTACCTGCATTAATATTAATCTTTTCAAATAAAGTCGTTCTAAAATAAAATGTAAATGGAGCTAATGCAAAACTATCTGCCAATAAATTATAGGCTGATGAAAATCCAAAACCTTCAATTAGTTTTATTTTTTTTGTTGTAACACTATCTTTTGATGAGGCATTAGTAGAAGTATCTTTTTTAGCACGAACTTTCATTTCTAAAAAATTATCAACACCAAATCCTACACTACCTGAATTGCCTTCTGCAAAATAACCGGGATATTGAAATCCTTGAAACTGCGAAAAACGATAAAATTGTTTCGATGTATCAATCTGAGTGGTATAAAAATATTTACTCACTAAATCCGGATGATAACTGAAACTTATTTGAGGTCTAATCTCATGTCTGATGGCAATGATATTTGAGTGTTTGAATTTATATGTTCCAAAAATTCTTGTACTTGCTGAAACACCAAATGACATTTGAGTTTCTCTGAAAAACCCTTTTGTAATATTGGAATCAACTTTTTGTTTTGCTGAATCCCATGATAGAAATAATTTTTGTCCATGCCAATTTTCAGCATATGAAATACTTGGTGCAATAACAAAAGGACCTATAGGTGGTAAAGAAATATTGATAGGAATTGTATGTGTTGCTCCAAAATGAATGGTATCTAATAATCTTTTAAAAGAATAAGAAGTATCATAAAATGAAACTAAGTTTTGTGTTGCACCTTGATAACTGATACCTAAACTCTCATACCATTTAGCTGCACCAATTTTTTCTTTCTTTTGAAAAGGATAAAATGTATTTGTGTTAAAGGCTACATTAGGTAAATTTAAGTTGACTAAATGAGTTATATTGTTTTGATTATGCGTAACACTCAAAGTTAAATTAGCGATATCGCCAATTTTTTTTGTATATGCAATTGATGAACTTAATTGATTGTTATAATTCTGATATGGATTATTTAATAATGATTTATTGAATATGGTACTTCCGAATTGGACACTTGATGTAAAAGTAGTTCCCGGTCTTGCACGTGTATCTTGATTGTGTGTCCATGTAAGCATGAAAGAATGTGTAACATTAAATTCATTGGGAGAAATATAAGTACTGTTTAATGTTTTTGTTGTTTGTAAGGTTAATGAAAGAGATCCTGAATAATGATAGCGTTTGATGTACTTCGGACTCATTGTTAATAACCATCCTCCATAAGAATAAATATTGGCTCTGGTAGTAACATCCCAATTATCATTTACAACTTTATAATAACCTAATCCTTCAAACCCTAACCCAAAATCTTGACTGGTAGTAAAAGTTGGTGTAAGAATTCCTGAATGCCTTCCTCTTTGCAAAGGATAAATTCCAAAAGGAAGAATGATTGGAATTGGTACTCCTTCAAATTCAGGATGTGTTGGTCCGCTTACTGCTAATTTATTATTGATCATCTTCACTCTTCTGGTGATAAATGCAAAATGCGGTGTATCTAAATTACAAGTTGTTATTCTTGCATTATATGCATAAAAAGTAACGCTATCAACTTTTTTAAGTTTTCGTGCATTTAAGTACATCTCCCCTTCCTGATAAAATGTATTACTTGTTAATCCTTTGAAAGTTTTTAAATTAAATGCTAATGAATCACTGATAGATTTCATTTGTCCTTGTTTCATTACAGCTTTTTTATCCGGGTTCCCGGTAGTATCGGGAGTTGCAAAAGCTTTAATGGTTTGAAAATCCTGATCATAATCTATCTTGCCTCCTGTTAAATTCATGTCTTT
>CAILAF010000155.1 GCA_903832075.1 uncultured Chitinophagaceae bacterium | reverse complement strand
TGAGGTTAGTATTAAAAAGTATTTTTTCATATGATTAGTTTAGAAAGATAATGGTAACTCTAAATTACTTTGATAATTCTGATTATTCAAACAAAATAAAAAGCCCTCGTTAGTAGGGCTTTTATATTTTATGCTTCTTGTAAAAAAGGATATTTATAATCTGTTGGCGAATTAAATGTTTCTTTAATGGTTCTTGCACTTAACCATCTGTATAAATTTAATGAGCTTCCTGCTTTATCATTTGTTCCGCTGGAACGTGCGCCACCAAAAGGTTGTTGTCCAACAACAGCACCTGTTGGTTTATCATTGATATAAAAATTACCTGCCGCATTTCTTAATTTATTTGTTGCTAATTCAATGGCAGCTTTGTCTGTAGCAATCACTGCACCTGTTAATGCATAAGGAGAAGTAGTGTCAACTAATTCCAATGCTTTGTCAAAACCATTAGCGGGATAAATATATATAGTAAGAACCGGTCCGAAAATTTCTTCGCACATACTTACATATCTTGCTGTTTTTGCTAAAATAATAGTTGGTTGAATAAAATAACCTTCGCGTTTATCACATTTACCTCCAACAATGATTTCTGCTTTATCATCTTTCTTTGCATGATCTATGTATGCTTTAATGCTTTCAAAACTTTTTTCATCAATCACAGCATTAATAAAGTTGGTAAAATCTTCAGGTGACCCCATCTTCATACTTTTCACACCAGCAATTAATTTCTTTTTTACTTCATCAGCAATGTTTGATGGAATATATGCTCTTGATGCAGCGGAACATTTTTGTCCTTGAAATTCAAATGCACCGCGCAATAATGCTGTAACTAAAGTATCAACATCAGCAGATTTATGTGCAATCACAAAATCTTTACCACCTGTTTCTCCAACAATTCTTGGATATGATTTATACATGGCCATATTCTTACCAACTGTTTCCCACATATTATTAAACACGCCTGTTGATCCTGTAAAATGAACGCCTGCAAAATCTTTATGATTAAAACAAACTCTTCCAATGGTGGGTCCGTTTACATAAATTAAATTAATAACACCATCAGGTAAACCTGCTTCTTTTAAGATGCGCATAAACATTTGAGCAGAATAAATTTGTGTGTTGGCAGGTTTCCAAACAACTACATTACCACACAATGCAGCAGATGTTGGAAGATTGCCACCAATAGCAGTAAAATTAAATGGAGTGATAGCTAATACAAAACCTTCAAGCGCACGATATTCTAATCTATTATGCATTCCTGCACCGCTGATTGGTTGTTGTTTATATATTTCGCTTAAATAATGAACATTGAAACGAAGAAAATCTATTAATTCGCAAGATGCATCTATCTCAGCTTGAAAAGCATTTTTACTTTGTCCAAGCATGGTTGTGCCATTCATATAACTGCGATACTTTGTAGAAATTAAATCAGCAGCTTTTAAAAAAATAGCAGCACGATTTTCCCAACTCATATTACTCCAATTTTCTTTAGCAGCTAATGCGGCTTCAATAGCTTGCTGCACATGCTTTTCATCGCCTGCATGAAAATAACCGAGTGTATGTTTTAATTCGTGAGGCGGATGTATGGCAACTTTTTTATTAGTGCGTATTTCTTTACCCCCTATATACATAGGAATATCCAATTCAATACTTTTTAATTCACTCAAAGTTTTTTTTAATGTTTCTTTTTCTTTACTTCCAGGAGCATAAGATAAAACGGGTTCATTGGCTGGCAGTGGATAAGAAAAGTATCCTAAATTCATAGTGTTTTAATTTAAGGCTGCAAGATAATAAAGAACTTGTCAGTTTCAAGTTTCAGGTTACAAGGTCAATTTATTATTTTTGAATTGATAGTTTTTAACCTGCAACCTGCAACTTGTAACACGTAACTTGTACTAATAATTTATCTTGCCCCCTTCATGAAATATTTTTTTCGTTTTATATCGATTAGTGTTCAATTCGGAATAAGAATGGTATGGGTAAGGTATAAAGCCGAAAATCAAGCTACTGCTTATTTACATTCTATTGAAGAAAAGCAACATGGAAACTTTGATGCTGCTACTTTTAAAAAAATAGTAAAAAGCCATAGTGTATATCTGCCAATTGTAAATGATGCATTTACTGCTTTGCATGGAAGATATACTACTAAAAAAGAGCAGGAGCGTAGTATTCATTATTTTATTTGCAGTTCTTTATTTGATAATTTTTGGGATGAAAAGAGTTTAACTATTGAACAATTAAAAAAAATAAGTTTTGATTCAAAAAATTATTCTGCAAATCTGTTTGATGAAAAAGTTTTTGTGGAATCGCATTTGTATTTATTAAATGAAGTAAAAGATAAAACGGCATACCAAATTGTTTCTGAAAAAACATTTGCTGCTCAGGAAGCATCATTGCAACAATTCAATGAAAATATATCAAATGAACAAATAGCTACTATAACTTTTGAAAAAGGCGGCAATGCAGTTTTATTATGTCGTTATTATTTAGATATTGATGCTTCAGTTGCAGAAGAAAATTGTTGGTTTTATTTAGGTTCTATCATTCAATTATCGAATGATTTATTTGATATTTATAAGGATATTAATGATGGCATTGAAACTTTGGCAACAAGATGCACCGATGCTTATGCAATGGAAAAATTCTTTTTAGAAAGATTGAATTTATTAAAGGAAAATATCAAGTCTTTATCTTTCTCGGAGAGTAAGAAACAGCGTTTCAGCATTGCAATGGCAGCCACAACAGTATTGGGATTGGTAGCAATTGAACGATTAAAGTCTATACAAAAATCATCTGATTATTTGCCTGATTTTACTACATTACAGCGTAAAAAATTGATTGTTGATATGGAAAATCCTTTCAATATTTTTAGCTGGTTGAAATTATTGTATGTTCATGCAAAGTTGTAATTAAATTTATTTTATGGCAATCATTTTATTCGATAATCAATTTCGAAAAAAACTATATCCGCTTACAATTACTAAAGCAGTTGCAGATTTACGCATTGGTATCATTACTATTAAAGAAAGATGGGAAATAAAAACCAATCAAGCTGTTTTTGTTTCTACCGAAAAATATTTGCAATCACTTTATCCAAAATTTGTGGAAGAAGATAATATTTGGATTGATGCATCGGTATTGCCGAATGATGAATTGCTTGACAGAATTTTATCTTTAGAAATTGGTGATGCTATTGCTGATGAAGTTGGATTGATTGCCGGAAGGAATACAAAATCAAACAGCACTTTATTATCATCATACGAAAATATTTTTGACGGAATAGTTGTAAGACGAATTGAATATACTTGGCAAATGTTTCAGTGGAATGATGAAATGATTCGTTCCGATTTTGCATTGCTAACACATAATAAGCAGTCGCAGCGTATCTCTCAAACAAATCAAATAGTTTATCAAAACGATATTTTTATTGAAGAAGGTGCAACTGTTGAATACGGTATTTTAAATTCATCAACCGGGCCAATTTATATTGGTAAGCATGCAGAAGTAAGTGAAGGAAGTATTATTCGCGGTCCTTTTGCATTGGGCGAACATTCATTGGTGAAGATGGGTGCAAAGATTTATGGTGCTACATCAATTGGTCCTTGGTGTGCTGTTGGTGGAGAAATAAAAAATGTAATCATCAGTGGTTATAGTAATAAAGGTCATGATGGATATTTAGGCGATAGTGTAATAGGTGAGTGGTGTAATTTAGGTGCATGTACCAGCAACAGCAATGTAAAAAATTCTGCCGCTGATATTAAAATGTGGAATGCTTTTGATGAAAAATTTTATAGTGTTGGAATAAAATGTGGAGTTATTATGGGTGATTATTCACGAACCGCTATTAATTCTTCTATCAACACAGGATCCTTTATTGGTGCAGCTTGCAGCATTTTTGGAAATGGGTTATTGCCAAAAATTATAAACAATTTTACATGGGGATTGAATGAGAAATATGATTTTGATAAAGCCATCCGTGACATTAATAATTGGAAAAAAATGAAACACCAAGAAATTTCTAATGCTGAAATTGAAGTATTGAAAAGTATTTATGAATTAACTGTATGAAAAAAGCAATTGTAATAGGCGCAACATCAGGTATTGGAAAAGAATTGGCATTGATACTTGCTGCGAATGATTATTTGGTTGGCGTTACAGGAAGAAGACAATCTTTATTAGATGAAATAAAATTGATTAACCCATCAAATATTTTTACTTCTTGTTTTGATGTGATTGATATTGATGCATTGGAAAAACATTTGCATGATTTGATTAATGAATTAGGGGGATTAGATTTGTTAGTGATCAGTGCCGGTTATGGCGATGCTAATAAAACATTGGATTATGCCATTGAAAAACAAACCAATGCTGTAAATGTTATTGCATTCACAAAAATTTCAACATTCGCTTTTAATTATTTTAATAAACAAAACCATGGACATTTAGTTGGAATAAGCTCAGTTGCGGCATTTTTGCCAAATCATATTGCG
>CAILAF010000154.1 GCA_903832075.1 uncultured Chitinophagaceae bacterium | reverse complement strand
CCATAAAATGCAGAACCAATCAATTGAGATTGTATCTGATCTAAATGAAAGAATTTTTTACAGAAAGGAATGAAGATACTATTACTTGCAGCTACAAATCCCCAGAAAAAAAATACGGTAATTAGGGTTCCGAATTGTGACCATTTAGTTTGTTGGCTCATGGCAATCGTTTTTTGGTTTATGTTGAATTGGATGTAAAATAAATAGAAATTGATGAGTAAAAAATTTTAAAACATAATTTGCTATAAAAGATTTTACCATTATCTTGACAAGTAATTAGAAAATAATTGTAATGGAAATCATTCATATCAGTGCAGAATGTTATCCTGTAGCAAAAGCGGGAGGTTTAGGTGATGTTGTTGGTGCTCTGCCAAAATATCAAAATAAAGCTGGTCATATTGCTAAAGTGGTGATGCCGATGTATCGAACGAAATTTTTATATGAAAATGAATTTGATGTTGATTTTAAAGGTAAAGCTTATTTAGGTGATTGGAATTTTGATTACACTATCATTAAAGAAAAGTATAACAAACTTGGATTTGATTTGTATTTAGTTGATATCAATGGATTGTTAGACAGACAAAAAGTATATGGTTATGATGATGATGCAGATCGATTTACTGCATTTCAAATTGCTGTTGTTGATTGGATAGCAACTTGGGAACATCAACCGGATATTGTTCATTGTCATGATCATCATACTGGCTTTATCCCATTCATGATGCAACATTGTTATGCTTACAAAAAATTAGCATCTGTTCCATCTGTATTCACCATTCATAATGGACAGTATCAAGGATGGATGGGATGGGATAAAAGAAATTTATTGCCAGCATGGGATAATTGGAAATGGGGAATGTTAGATTGGAAAGATAATATCAATCCTATGGCAAGTGCTGTAAAATGTGCATGGAAAGTAACAACTGTAAGTTGGAGTTACATGAATGAATTGCGATACAACAGTAATGGTTTGGAAGATTTGTTTGAATATGAAAAGGGAAAATGTATTGGTATATTAAACGGAATTGATAATGAAGTTTGGGATCCATCAACTGATACTTATATTAATAACAATTTTTCAGTAAGAACAGTTACAACAGGCAAAGAAAAAAATAAACAAGATTTATGTAATCAGTTTAATTTAGATGCAACAAAACCTTTGTTTGTTTTTATTGGAAGATTAGTTGGAGAAAAAGCTGCCGATATTTTACCTGATTCTATCATGTCTGCATTATACAGTATGAAAGATCAATTAAGTTTTTTAATATTGGGTAGCGGTGATCCACATGTTGAATGGCAGTTGAGTAATATGAATGGAAATTTTCCGAATGCATATCATGCAGTAATTGGTTATAATGAACAATTATCTCATCAAATGTATGCAGGTGCAGATTTTTTATTAATGCCAAGCCGAGTAGAACCTTGCGGATTAAATCAAATGTATGCAATGCGTTATGGAACTGTTCCAATTGTTAGAAGCACTGGTGGTTTACAAGATACTGTAGTTGATATGGGTGATTGGGAAGGATTTGGTATTAGATTTAATCATGCAAGTGTTGGCGATATTCATTATTCGATTGGAAGAGCTGTAAATGTTTATCAAGATAAAAAGCAAATGTCTATGATGCGCAAACACATGATGAAGATTGATCACAGTTGGGAATCCGTAGTTGATAATTATATTCAATTATATAAATCTTTAAAATAAGAATTTCTATGATGACATTATCTAAATCTGTTGTTGCTGTTATTTTAGGCGGTGGTGCCGGAACAAGATTATATCCATTAACTGCATCACGTTCTAAACCTGCCGTACCTATTGCAGGTAAATATCGTTTGGTGGATATTCCAATTAGTAATTGTATCAATTCAAACATTAATAGAATGTTTGTATTAACACAATTTAATTCTGCTTCATTAAATAAGCATATTAAAAATACTTATCACTTTAGTGCATTCAGCACAGGCTTTGTTGATATATTGGCTGCAGAACAAACACCTGATAATCCGGGATGGTTTCAGGGAACTGCTGATGCAGTTCGACAATCATTGAGGCATATTTCTAATTTAGAGTTCGAATATATTTTAATTCTAAGCGGCGATCAATTATATCAAATGGATTTTGCTGAGATGATTAATACGCACAAAAAATGTAATGCAGATATTTCAATCGCTACTATTCCGGTTGTTGCAAGAGAAGCTTCTGAATTTGGTATTTTGAAAGCAGATAAAGATAATTTGATCACATCATTCATTGAAAAACCTAAAGCAGAATTATTACCCGATTGGATAAGTGATACAGGAATTGAAATGCAAAAACAAGGAAGAGATTATTTAGCTTCAATGGGTATTTATGTTTTTAGTAAACATGTGTTGTATGATTTATTAAAAGATGAATATCCTGATGCAACAGATTTTGGTAAAGAAATCATGCCTCAATCAATCGCTAAACATAAAGTATTAAGTTTTCAATATGATGGCTATTGGACAGATATTGGAAACATTTATTCTTTTTATGAAGCTAATCTTGCATTAACACAAGAAATTCCGCCTTTCAATTTATTTGATAATAATAAAATAGTTTATAGTCGTGCAAGAATGTTACCTCCTGCAAAAATCAGTGGAACAACTTTAGAAAAAACAATCATTGCAGAAGGTTCAATTATTTTAGCAAGCCGATTAGAAAATTGTGTTGTAGGTGTTCGTTCAAGAATTGGACATGGCACAACAGTCGTCAGCACTTATATAATGGGTAATGATTATTATGAAACTTTAGAAGTCATGGCTGAAAATATCATCAAAGGAATTCCAAAAATTGGAATTGGTGAGAGATGTTATATTAAAGATGCGATCATTGATAAAAATTGCAGAATTGGTAATGATGTAAGAATCAATGGTGGCAAGCATTTGGAAAACACCGATCATTTATTATATTCAATAAAAGACGGAATAGTAGTTGTAAAGAAAGGTGCAATATTACCGGATGGTTTTGTAGTTTAATTTTTCTTTACGTAACATCTTCTTGCAGGATGTTTTTTTATTTTACATTTGATTTGTGTTAAACTTACATGTTACAATAAACGATTGCTATGGCATTTACAAATAATTCAACAGCTTCATCAAGTAGTTCTAAACCAACATTAAATTTCTGGCAAATCTGGAATATAAGTTTTGGATTTCTCGGTGTTCAAATCGGTTACAATTTACAAACAAGTAATATTAGTAGTATTTTTTTAGCAAATGGTGCCGATCCAAATCAAATAAATTGGTTTTGGATAGCAGCACCATTAGCGGGTTTTATTGTTCAACCAATTGTTGGTTTATCAAGTGATAAAACATGGACCAGATTAGGACGCAGAATCCCTTTTATTTTGGGAGGTGCACTTGTTTCAGCTTTAGCAATGTTTTTCATGCCTAACTCCGAAAAATTTGCAAGTTTTCTCTCTCCATTATTTTTTGGTGCCTTTATGTTTTTATTAATGGATATGTCATTTAATGTTACCATGCAACCATTTAGAGGATTGGTTAGTGATATGGTTCCTGATAGTCAAAGAAATAAAGGTTATGCAATTCAAAGTTTTTTAATTAATGCCGGTGCAGTAATTGGTTCAATGTTACCATTTATTTTAACTTGGGCAGGAGTAGCTAATAAACCATCACCAGGCGCAAAAGTAGCACCAACAGTTATTTGGTCGTTTTATTTTGGTGGCGCTGCTTTATTGTTAAGTGTATTATGGACAACTTTCAGAACAAAAGAATATTCACCTAAAGAATATTCTTTGTATAACAATATATCTGACGAAAAAGAGAAAGAAAAAATTTCTTTTTTTAAAGTAATAAAAACTGCTCCTCCGGTAATGTGGCAATTAGCAGTAACTCAATTTTTTTCTTGGTTTGCATTGATAATGATGTGGACTTATACTGTTCAAGGTATTGCTTTAAATATTTGGCATACAACAAACGCTCAATCTGAAGCATTTAATGATGCAAGAAATTGGAATGGAGTTTTAAGTGCTGCCATGAGCATATTTGCTGCATTGTATTCATTAGTATTAACTCCATTGGCAAATAAGTTTGGTAGAAAGAATATTTATATGATGTCTTTAATCATTTGCGGAATGGGATTAATCTCAATGATGTTTTTTGAAAATAAATATTCTCTTTTCATTTCTATGTTAGGTATTGGAATAGGCTGGGCATCTATATTAGCCATGCCTTATGCAATTTTATCTAAATCATTACCCGCTAAGCAAACAGGTGTGTATATGGGTATTTTTAATTTTACTATTACCTTACCACAAATAGTTGCTTCTATTGTTGGAGGAATAATTTTAAAAAATGTTTTTAAAGAAATTCCTATTTATATGGTTGCATTGGCCGGTGTATCAATGATTATTGCCGGAATATTTGCCAAAATTGTAATTAAATCAAAAGAATAATTTGTGTAGCTGACCGTTGCTAAAATCAATTGCAAATTATATTTTACTTTTTGAATGAGATTTTTTAATAATTTTATATTCTTAAACTAATTTTTTTTCTAAAAATTAGTAATAACTTTTTTAAACATAAAATTACTTGTATGAAAAAGATTGCAATTCTTTTATTGATTACTTCAAGTTCAATCATTGTTAAAGCACAAGATATCGCTCAAATTATTTCCGGTTCTTTGGCTGATGCAAATAAGTATGCTACTGGATATTTACAACCTTTTGGTGAAGGTGAAATTTATAATCTTTCCCGTGGATGGTTTACTTCTGCAAGAACACATAAATTTTTGGGATTCGATTTTTCAATCAGTTTGCAAGGAGCAGTCGTTCCACCAGATCAACAAACTTTTACTTTCAATAATTCCGATTATACAACGTTTAAATTAAATGGTGGTGCAACATCAGCGCAACTTCCAACATTTGTTGGACCCGGTACTTCAACACAGTTAATTAATGTTAGTACAACAGTTAGTGGTAAAACAGTTACTACCAGCTTTAATGCACCAACAGGAATTGGTGATCAATTTAAAAAGAATGTTTCTTTTATGCCTATTGCAGTTCCTTTACCTGTTGCACAATTTGGAATTGGTTTATTAAAACATACCGATTTAAAAGTTCGCTATTTTCCTAAAACTAATTTTAGTGATGTTTCAATTGGAGTATTTGGAGTAGCTATCCAGCATGAGTTTGCCAAATTGACTAAAAAAATTCCGTTATTACATTTATCTGCATTGGCAGGGTATAGTACAATTGATGCAAGCTATAATTTTTCAAATAAAATTAATTCAAGTTCATCTTCTGTACAATCCAGCAATGCTATTGCCGGATATAATATTTCTTCCTTTACAGTTCAAGGAATTGCTTCAGTTAAACTTTTATTTTTAGAAATATATACTTCAGTTGGTTATTCATCCGGCAATTCAAACATTAATGTAAATGGAGATTATACAATTACTTATAACACCGGACTTCCTGCTCCAAATAATGTTGTAACTGCTACACAAAAAAATCCTGTTGCACTTTCATATAGTGCAAGTGGCATTACAAACACATGGGGTGCAAGATTGAATCTGCTTTTATTTAAAGTTTTTGCCGATTACACTTTTGCAAAATATGATGGAATTGGTGTTGGTATTTCTTTAGGAATCAGATAATTTTTTTTATGATGAAAAATAAGTTCGTTGTTTCTGTCATTGCATTTTTTTGCATGACATTAAATATGTATGCGCAGTATGCAACTGTTTATCCAACCAATTGGTGGGTGGGCATGAAGCATAATAAAATTCAATTGTTGATTAAAGGAGAGTATGATCAATTTAATAAAGAACAATTGCGGATTAATTATCCAGGAGTTAGTATTACTAAAATCAATCAATTAGAAAATGGAAAATATATCTCTGCTGATATTACCATTTCCAACACAGCAAAACCCGGAATAGTTAATATTGAATTCATTCAAAATGGAAAAGCACATGCTATTGCATGGCAATTAAAAGAAAGAAGAAAAGGTAATGGAACTCAATTTGCTCAAGGTGTTAATTCAACTGATTTGGTTTATTTAATCATGCCTGATCGTTTTAGTAATGGTGATACAACCAATGATCATGTTGTCGGTATGAGAGATCAATCGTTAAACAGAAGTGAAATTTATGATCGTCATGGTGGTGATATGCAAGGAATCATCAATCACCTTGATTATTTGCAAAACCTTGGGATCACTACATTGTGGATGACCCCTGTTTTAGAAAATGATGAACCTAAAAGAACAGAACATGGTTATTCTTTCACCAATCATTATAAAATTGATCCACGTTTAGGTGGTGAAAAAAAATATAAAGAATTAAGTGATGCTTTACATAAACGTGGTATGAAATTAATTCAGGATGCAGTGTACAATCATGTTGGCAGTGAAAATATTTTTGTAAAAGATCCGCCAACAAAAGATTGGTTTCATCAATGGCCAACTTATACCGGTACAAGTTATAAAGATCAGCCATTGTATGATCCTTATGGAACGGAGATTGATAAAAAAATTATGACTGATGGTTGGTTCACGCCAAAAATGCCTGATGTAAATCAATCCAATCCTTACTTCGCAAATTTTTTAATTCAACATGCAATATGGAGTGTGGAAGAATTTGGTGTGGATGGTTGGAGAATTGACACATACATTTATAACGATTTAAATTTTATGAATCGTTGCAATGCTGCATTGATTGAAGAATATCCAAAAATTACTATGTTCGGCGAAACATGGGTTCATGGAACTGCAAGCCAGGCTTACTTTGCAGCCAATAATATCAATACATCTTTTAAAAGTAATTTACAAGGTGTAACAGATTTTCAAACTTTATTTTATGGAATCATTCCGGCACTCACACAAAATTTTGGTTGGACTGATGGTGTGAATAAATTATATACAACTTTAAGTAATGATTTTTTATATAAGAATGCAAACAACAATGTTATTTTTTTAGATAATCATGATCTCACTCGTTTTTATTCAGAGATGAAAGAAGATGTAAATAAATTAAAGATGGGTGTTGCATGGTTATTAACTACAAGAGGTATTCCTCAAATTTATTATGGAACTGAAGTGTTAATGAAAGGAGAGAAGAATCCTGCTGATGGTTGGGTTCGTTTAGATTTTCCCGGTGGTTGGAATGGTGACAAGAAAAATGCTTTCACGCAAGAAGGATTAACAGATGCAGAAAAAGATATGTTGCAATACACAAAAACATTAGCAAATTTCAGAAAGCAATCATCAGCAATTACCCAGGGAAAATTGATGCAATATGTGCCAAGTGATGGATTATACGTATATTTCCGCTTTAATACCAGTCAAACCATCATGTGTTTAATGAACACAAGCGATAAAGAAAAGAAAATTGATCTTTCAAATTATAGTGAAAGAACAAAAAATTTTTCGAAAGCTGTTGATGTAATAAATGGTAAAATTTATGAAAATAAATTTTCTATTTCAGCAAAAACAATGTGGGTATTAGAATTGAAGTAGTAAATTTTAAACAAAACAATATGAAACAAGGAGTAGTAAAATTTTTTAATGAGGCGAAAGGATTTGGTTTTATTAAAGATAATGAAACCGGTAAAGAGTATTTTGTACATGTAAGCGGAATCATTGATCAAATCAAAGAAAACGATGCAGTTACATTTGAAGTTGGTGAAGGAAAAAAAGGCCCCATCGCTGTTGACGTTAAAATAGCACGCTAAAAATAAATAATCAATTATTTATCTGAATATATTATCAATTCACTAAAGTTGTGAATTGATAATATATTTTCTTCCATAATCTCCCCAGTTACTTATAGCTTTTTGCAGAACTACAAGAAGCGATTTAATATCGGTCTTCTTTAATTTTCCTTTTGGTGCTGTTAGTTTATCTGCACTTGGTTCTATCACTTCCAATTTTGTTGCAAATAAAGTGGTGTTCATTCTTGGAATGGCAATGCCTAAAATCATTCCCGGTAAATTACAAAACGAAAGTGGTCCGCCGCTCACTTTAATTTGATCTGTATAAAATGCAACAATATAAATGGAATCTAAAACTACGCCAACCGCTTTTCTGCATTCAAAGCCGGCAATATCTCTGGTATCATTGGTAATTTTCCAATCAATTTTTCTTAATGAATCTGTAATTAAAAATTTTTCTTCAAACACTTGTTGCTTTTTATAATATTGTTGATTTTTTAAATCAGTAAAAATAATATCATCAATACTTCTATCTTCATCGAAAAAGAATGGAAGTTTTTCATTTACTTCTTTTCCTTTTTCAAACAATGTTTTATCATCTTTAAAATATAAATTAAAATAGGTTGTTTGAAATTGCGGAATTTTATCTTTTAAATTATCTAAAAATGAATCTCCTTCAATTTGTTTATGAATGTTTACTTT